>JAHRWY010000085.1:0-17698 GCA_019104935.1 Kaistella sp. | reverse complement strand
CTTTCCTGCCGATGCTTATTCTTAACTTCCTTATTCCTTTATTGGTTTTGGTAAGTTCAAGCATCAAGAGAAATTACACCGTAGTTACAACGGTAGCAGTAATCGTACTTGTGGGTCACTGGCTCGATTATTTCAATATGGTGATGCCCGGAACGGTAGGACCTTACTGGAAGACACCGGAAGTTTTCATCCTTAATTTAGGCTCCGTGTTATTTGGCGTTGGTTTGTTTGTATTTGTGGTTTTAACTGCACTTTCAAAACTGAAATTAATTCCGGAAGGCAACCCTTACGTGAAAGAATCAAAAATTTACGAATATCCGTTCTAATTTTCTATAGAACGTTCAATAAAAAAATCCCGGCTTTGTGTCGGGATTTTTGTTAAATTTGTATCTAAACCTCATCTTATGAAGCATTTTTTTCTGATTATATTTTGTTCTTTTTTACTTGTTGCATGTAAGAAAGATAAAGTTGATGCAAGCACCACCAAGTCATTACAGTCAAGTATCAACGATATGGCTTCCAGTCTTAATACACTGCAGCAGGTAAAATTCAATGAAGCCCTGTATATTCTGAAGACTTTTGGGGTTGAAGCAGATGGCGATGTCAACGAACTGAATGCTTTGGGTAAGTTAATTAACGGAATGAAAGTTCCCGGCATTTTTGCTCTCGCAGACAAAGTTGCGCAGGAAAACGGAATCGAATGGAAGAGTACGGGCCCACCGTCTCTCGGAGAGATGAATATCTTCGGAAACGAAGAAGCAAAAGAATCCGATCCCAACGATATTTCTGCAAAATCTTTAAGTCTTAATACGAAACCGTTGGCTGTAGACAGTATTTTGGGGCCAAAATCTCTGCAGGTTGTGCCAAGGCTCGTAGATGGTTCGGGGAATCCTATCGTGTTCACAGGAGCAGCGTTAGAAACTGTGATGGAAGTTTTCAGTAATGGCACCCGAATTTTAACCGCCAAGAATCTTATGCAGGATAACAACTTCAAAGGCTTTAATTTAAGATTTGCGTCCCTGCCTGCGGAGAAAATAAGCGATAACAAGATTGACATTACAGTATCCGTGAAGACCACAAAGAAAACATTTAAAATGTCTAAAATCGGAGTTCCGGTAAATCCTAAAGCTTTGCTTTCTCCGCAGGGTAATCCAGCAGAGAATCCAGCAAATCCAAACACCGATATTCCGGTCACAGATCCTACCGATGTTGCTACTGGCACAGAAATTCAGCCGGCTGCGCCTTCAGGAGATCCTAAAACCAGCGTTACCCGTTTTCTGAATAATCTTGGAAGCCAAAACCTGAGAGGAGCCTACGATACTTCCGATAATCCTAACTGGGGATCTTATGAAACATTCTCGAATCCGACCTCTGGGTTTGGAGGAGTGAAAAATATCAATGTTAAAAATATTACCACTCAAAGTTCGAGTACAAACTCAGCCAGTGTAAATGCAACGTATGATGTAACCGATAAAAGCGGAAAAACAACTGCGCTGCAGGTAACATTTGGGTTGAAAAATGTAAACGGAGAATGGAAGATTTCAAGTTATAAGATCAATTAAAATGAAAAATGCCCAGCTGATTCTCGATTTAGAGAAGACCATTGAAAATATTCCTGATTTTCCAAAACCTGGAATTCAGTTCAAAGATATTACACCGATTTTTCTTAATCCAAAACTCTACGAAGATGTAATTGCTGATCTCGCGAATTTCAGTCGCGGTAAAGTAGATGCAGTTTGTGGGATCGAAAGTCGCGGGTATCTCTTCGGTATCGCTGTTGCAGTTGCCCTCGAAGTTCCTTTTGTACTCATTCGTAAAGCAGGCAAACTTCCACCGCCTTTTATTGGCGTGAAATACGATTTAGAATACGGTTCAGCAGAAATTGAAATGCGCACCGGGCAAATTAAACCGGGACAACGAATTCTTATTCACGACGATCTGCTCGCTACCGGCGGTACAACTGAAGCTGCAGCCAGACTTGTACAAAAGCAGGGTGCAACTGTTTCGCAGTTCAGTTTTTTAATTGGCTTGAAAGATCTGCATGGGGAAGACAGATTGAAGCAGTTCGACGCAGATGTTTATACAATTCTGGATTATTAAACCTTTTAAAATCCTATTTTAACAACAAAAACTTAGCTGTTTGGCTGTAATTTTAAAGCCGAAATGTTTTTTCAGGCTTTATTTTGTAAATCGTTCAAAAACAGTTAAATTTGCACTTCAATTTTTTAATTTATTATGGCAAAACATAAAACGCACACCGACAAAAGAGAGATGGAAGGGAAGGAAACCGTAGAAGTTTTCAAGGATTTAGACAGAGGTGCACTGGATACCGAAAGATTTTTGGAGAAGCATGCTAAAACTTTAGTCACTGTTTTTGTGGCTTTGGTAGCGTTGGTTCTGGGATATTTCGCATACGAGCAGTTTTATGTAGGACCAAGAAATGAAGAGGCAACACTGAGCTATCTTGCTGCCCAGAAAAATTTAGCAGATGGTAAAGAGGATCTGGCTTTAGGAGGAAAAACCGCTGCAAATCCTGGTTATTTGGGAACTTATAACGAATATTCAGGAACCAAGGTTGGTAAACTCTCTGCTTATAATGCAGGTCTTCTGAAATTCAAAGAAGGAAAATATCAGGAAGCTTACGATCTGTTAGAAAAGTTTTCTTCTAAAAATAAAATTTTAATGGCCCTGAAATATGGAGCAATGGCAGACTGCCAGATCAACCTCAATAAAAACGAGGACGCTCTTTCGCTTCTGGATAAAGCATCGTCGGCATCAGATGATCCGTATACCTCGTATTACTTCACAAGAAAAGCAGGAATGGTTTCTTTAGCTTTGAAGAAAAATGCGGAAGCAAAAAAATATTTCTCTACAATCGATGAAAAATATCAGGATTACGACAACGGAATGTCGGATTCGTATATCGAAATGGTAAAATACTACTAAAAAAATATAAAATGGCAACTGTAAATCTTTCAGATTACAAACCATTGAAAATTGATGATGCCGGTTCTTTTAGAATTGGCATTGTTGTTTCTGAATGGAATGATTTTGTAACCCACAACCTTCGCGACGGCGCTTTGGAAGTACTGAAAACCGAAGGCGTAAAAGATGAGAATATTAAAGTTTTCAGCGTTCCCGGCGCATTCGAACTCAATTATGCTTCGATGCAGCTTTGTAAGGAAAGGAAATTCGACGCAGTAATTGCGATAGGATGTGTGATCCGTGGTGAAACTCCGCATTTTGATTATGTCTGTTCCGCTGTGGCACAGGGAATCAAGGACTGCAATATCTTAACAGACGTTCCAACGATATTCTGTTTGCTGACGGATGATAATAAAGAACAGTCGATTGCGAGAAGTGGCGGAAGCCTCGGAAATAAAGGCGTGGAAGCCGCGGTAACCGCTCTGCAGATGATCGATTTCAAGAAAAAACTGTCGCAGAAGAAAGGGAGCATCGGTTTCGGAAATTAGAACAACTATTGCTGTTTTCAAAAATCACGAACAATGAACGTCGAAGAAATAAAACCGTTTCTTTGGCTTGCAGGATTTTACCTTTTGGTTTCACTATTACTTAGGATTGTTTTCATTTTGGCGAGCAAGTTTTCTTGCGCTATATTTTCTTTTTTTGCCCAATTCAAAGTACAAAAAGCCCATAAGTATTCCTCAAAGATTCAAAAATCTGAATGATCGGCAGATTTCCAGCTGAAGTGCCTTTAAAAATTTCGGTACAAAACTTGATTGACGACAGTGTTTCTGTATACCAGTCTACCAGTTATAGGTTACAGAAAAACCAACTGAATAAATAAAAAAAACCGTACTTTTAATCTCAAGATTAATTTAAAATTTATCAACTATGAAATGGACAAGCGGCAGAAGCGGAAATGTAGATGATCGGCGGGGATCTGGAGGAGGTGGAATGATGGTGGGTGGCGGTCTCGGTACTCTTATTATCGCTGCAATAATATTCTTTCTTGGAGGCGATCCTTCAGCGATTCTGTCAAATGGTATGGGAAGTGAAACCCAGCAGACGGAGCAGCGCGACCTGACACCTGATGAATTAAAAGTACGTGAATTTGTTCAGATGATTACTTTTGAAAATGAGCAGACTTGGGCAAAAGTTTTTCAGGAAAACGGAATGCAGTATGAACCTGCAAAAGTGGTAATGTTTGAAGCGGTAACACAGTCAGGTTGTGGAACAGCGCAGGCGGCAATGGGACCTTTCTATTGTCCGGCAGACCAAACCATTTATATGGACATGAGCTTTTTTAAGGAACTTCAGCAAAGATTCGGGGCGCAGGTATCTGAGTTTTCTATTGCCTATGTTATGGCTCACGAGATGGGGCATCATATCCAGAATCTCTTGGGAACTTTACAGAAAACCGACCAACTCCGGAGAAGCGGAAGATATTCTGAAACCGACATGAACAGGGTTTCTGTTGCTACAGAACTTCAGGCTGATTTCTATGCGGGTCTTTGGGCAAGACAAACAGATAACAGAGAGAAAATTTTGGAACCAGGTGATATCGAATCTGCAATTTCTGCAGCTGAAGCGGTTGGCGATGACAATATCCAGAGACGTTCACAGGGCTATGTAAATCAGGAAAGCTTTACCCATGGCAGCTCCGCTCAGCGTAAAGAGTGGTTTATGAAAGGTTATAACACGGGAGATATCCGCCAGGGTGATACATTTAATGCGCTGCTAAAGTAGAATCAGGAAATTTAAAATAAAAAAATCCGCGGTGTAAATTTACACCGCGGATTTATGTTAATGAAAAGTATGTTTTTAGTTTTGATTGGCAGAATCAGCCACCGATGTTTTGGTTTGATCAACTTTATTCTGTACGTGAGAAGCAACGTCATTGGCTTTTGCCTTTAAGTCGCTTCCTAATTTATTGAAATTATCTTTTGCGGTGTTAAGTTTATCCTTTACCGCTTGTTTTTCTTCTGGAGTAGAGTTTTTATATTTCCAGAATGCTACTGCTCCAAGTCCAAGTAAGGCTAATAAACCATTTCTTTTAGTGCTCATAATATTAAATTTTAAGTTATTTGTGAAATTAAATGATATACGGATATCATTGTAAAAACTGTGCCAGTAAACCGATTTAAAGTATAAAGTTTGTTAAAATAAGTGATTGGTGGTCTTTAACTGTTTTACGCATTGAAATAACTTCCTGAATAGTATTAAAAAGATATGAAAACAAAAAAAAACTCTGTCATCTGACAGAGTTTTATACTTAAAGGAAAAATGTTTATCCTAAATATGGATATTTGTAATCTTTAGGCGATACAAATGTTTCCTTAATGCTTCGTACAGAAACCCATCTCAGCAAGTTCATTTTAGAACCTGCTTTGTCATTGGTGCCGGATGCTCTCGCTCCGCCAAACGGTTGCTGACCCACAACTGCACCGGTTGGTTTATCGTTGATATAGAAGTTTCCGGCTGCGTTTTCCAAAGCTTTGTAAGCTTCATCAATGGCGTAACGGTCCTGAGAGAAAATAGATCCGGTTAAAGAATAAGGTGAAGTTTCATCAACCAATTTCAGTGTTTCCTTCCAATCCTGGTCTTCATAAACATACACCGATAAGATTGGGCCGAAAATTTCTTCACAAACCGATTCGTATTTCGGGTTTGTTGTTTCAATTACGGTAGGTTCTACAAACCAGCCTTTTGAATCATCACATTTACCACCGAAAATAATGTTTGCTTCTGCGGATTTTTCAGCACGCTCGATATATCCTTTACACTTTTCGAAGGAATTTTTGTCGATTACGGCGTTGATGAAGTTGGAAGGATCTTCCGGGCTTCCCATTTTTATTGTTTTAAGCTGAGATTCCATTACAGCTTTCACGTCATTCCAAAGTGATTTTGGAACGTAAGCTCTGGATGCTGCAGAACATTTTTGTCCCTGATATTCGAACGCACCGCGAACCAATCCTGTAGCAACCGCTTCAACATTCGCAGATGGATGTACCATAACGAAATCTTTTCCGCCAGTTTCGCCAACAATTCTTGGGTAAGTTTTGTATTGGTGGATATTGTTTCCGATTTTCTTCCACATATCCTGGAAAACGGTTGTAGACCCAGTAAAATGCAAACCTGCAAAATCGGGATGTGACAACACTTTATCTGCAGTTTCTTTACCATCGGTAAAAATCATATTGATCACACCTGCAGGCAAGCCCGCTTCGGTAAGGATATCCATAATGATTTTAGCTGAAAGAACCTGTTTGTCTGAAGGTTTCCAAACCACAACATTTCCCATCATTGCCATACATGTTGGCAGGTTACCTGCAATCGCTGTAAAGTTGAAAGGAGTTACCGCAAAGCAGAAACCTTCCAGCGGGCGGTATTCAGATCTGTTCCAAACGCCTGCATCCGAAACAGGCTGTTCACTATAGATCTCAGTCATAAACTCTACGTTATAACGAAGGAAATCGATAAATTCACACGCCGCATCAATTTCTGCCTGGTGAACGTTTTTACTTTGTCCGATCATTGTTGCCGCGTTTAAACGGTCGCGGTAAGGACCTGCAACCAAATCTGCAGCCTTCAGGAAAATTGCTGCACGCTGTTCCCAACCTAAATTGTTCCATTTTTCTTTCGCTGCCAAAGCAGTATTTATTGCATCTTCAACATGCTGCATAGTTCCCCTGTAATAAAAACCAAGATTGTGCTGGTGATCCTGAGGTGAACTGATGGCAATTTTATCTTCAGATTTTACTTCTTTTCCATCGATGATCATGGGAATTTCTACCTGTTCTTTCCACATTTGTTTGTAAGTGGAAATCAGAGATTTCACTTCTGCAGAACCCGGTTCATAACTTCTTACCGGTTCGTTTACTGCAAAAGGAACTTGCGAAATAGCTTTTGACATATTTTTAATTTTTATTGATTATTTTGAGAATGTTACAAAGTTACGGGAATTGAGGCAATATGCCAAAACCAGTTTTTAGACAGCGCACTTCACAAGAATTTTATCACAAACAATTTTACTGAGAACCGTAGGGGTTTTATCAATCTTTACAGTCATCGATTTATCAAATATTTCGATATCCAGAACTTCGATTTCTTTTCCAAGCTCGAGATTTTTGATGTTTAAATAGGTAAGGAAATCATCGTCGCTGATGGTTACTGAGGTGAAAATTACCTTCTGGTGCTTTTCGCATTCGCTCAGTTTCTTTAAATCCTGGGCAATAATGTTTCCATCTTTATCGGGAATCGGTTCGCCATGAGGATCGTACTTTGGAAAATTCAGGATTTCATCCATTTTATCAAAAAAAGTCTCGGAGTGAATGTGCTCAAGCTGTTCTGCGATTTCATGTACATTTTCCCAGCCGAAATTCATCTTTTCCACGAGAAACATTTCGGTCAGGCGATGTTTCCTCACCACCAAAGCAGCCTGTTTTTTGCCGGAATCTGTTATTTTCAGTGGTTTATAACTCTCGTAACGCACCCAGTTTTTCTCAGCGAATTTCTTCATCATGTTGTTAACACTTGGCATTTTCACATCAAGAAATTTGCTGATTTCGTTAATGGTTACGGTGTTTTCTTTATCGGCTAAATGAAAAATGGCTTTCAGATAATTTTCTTCACTAAGTGAAATCATAAGTTAGATTAAATGTATCACAAATCTAACAAATAAAACAAACAATAAAAAACGCACAAAAATTATGTGCGTTTCGCGATTAACATTTAAAAAAAATTACAGCTTTAACGAAAAACTAAAATTGAATTTTTCTTAAAAATTAATAACATAATGGTTATCAGTTTTTTTTCATCATTTGTATGTACAAAGATCAAAATAATTTTACAGTTGATAAAGGGTGTATTTACCCCTTTTTTGTTGGTGAAATCACCCATTTTTTCTACATTTAGCAACAATTAAGCATACCCTAGATCATGGCTTTAAGAAAACAAAATGAAATATTCCTTTAAAAACGATTACTCCGAAGGTGCTCACCCCAGAATTCTGGATGCGCTTACTAAGCATAATCTTACCCAGCAAAGTGGCTATGGACTTGACGAATATTCTCTTCAGGCGGCAAAATTCATTATGGAAAAATTTGATGCCCCCAATTCCGCTGTACATTTGGTGTCGGGCGGAACACAGGCCAACCTGACGGTGATTTCTGCTTTTCTGAGGCCGCATGAAAGTGTGGTTGCTGCCCATACAGGTCATATTTTTACCAATGAATCGGGTGCAATTGAAGCAACCGGTCACAAAATTCATAGTGTGCAAACCATCGACGGAAAATTGCGTCCAGCAGACATACAAAACGTGATGGATGAACATCAGAATATTCCGCATCAGTTAAAACAGAGACTCGTTTATATCTCGAATTCCACAGAAACCGGCACCATCTATTCAAAGAAAGAGCTCCAGGAGCTGTACGAATTCTGCAAGAGCAAAAACCTGATTCTATTTATGGACGGCGCGCGCCTCGGTCATGCGCTTACCGCGGAAACCAACGATGTAACATTTGCAGAAGTTGCCAAATTTACGGATGCTTTTTATTTGGGTGGCACCAAAAACGGAGCTTTGATTGGGGAAGCAATTGTAATAAATAATCCGGCACTGCAGGATGAATTTGGATTTCATCTTAAGCAGAAAGGTGCATTGCTGGCAAAAGGAAGGCTTCTGGGGATTCAGTTTCAGGAGTTGATGAGAGATAACCTGTATTTTGAGTTGGCTGATCATGCTAACCGACAGGCGATGAAGATTAAGGCTGCTTTTTCAGAAATTGGGTCCGATTTCCTTTCTGAAACGTTTACCAATCAAATTTTTCCGGTGTTAAATGCGAAACAGATTGAGCTGCTTTCAGAAAATTTCGATTTTTATATCTGGAAAAAGATCAACAATGAAAAATCTGCCATACGGTTAATTACGTCCTGGGCAACAACTGATGAAACTGTTGCCGGGTTTATAAACGAAATAAAAAAACTTAAATGAAAAAAATACTGATTCTGCCTATCGTATTATTGTCCATCGCATTAAGTGCTCAAAAAACGAAAAATGATCCTGAAATTTCAAAATATGTGAGTCAGGTTAACAGAGATTCGCTGAAGGCTCATGTCGAAAAGCTCGTTAGTTTCGGGACGCGACATACGATGAGCTCAACTACAGATGCAAAGCGGGGAATTGGAGCGGCAAGAAACTGGGTGCTTTCAAAATTCCGGAATTATGCCCGGAATGCCGATGGACGAATGGAAGTTTACCTCCAAAATCAGGATTTAAAACCGGATGGTAAAAGAATTAATAAAGACACAAATCTTGGCAATGCCATTGCGTTTTTGAAAGGTACGGATCCCAATGTTAAACGGGTTATCATCATCTCCGGACATCTTGATTCCAGAGTTTCGGATGTGATGGATGCCGAAAGTTTTGCGCCCGGAGCAAATGACGATGGAAGCGGAGTTGCTGCTGTTATTGAAAGTGCGAGAGTTTTAAGCAAATCCAAATTCCCGGTTTCAATTCTTTTTGTCGCGGTAAGTGGTGAAGAGCAGGGATTGCTTGGTGCCCGAATGTTGGCTGATAAAGCAAAAGCAGAAAACTGGGATTTGGAAGCAGTTTTAAACAATGATATGATCGGGAATAACAGTTTTGATGCGGGTAAAAATGCCGGGAAACCAAAACTGCGGGTGTTCAGTGAAGGATTGTCAGCTTTTGAAACCGAAAAAACAGCAGCAGCGATCCGGAATTTAGGTCTGGAAAACGACGGAGATGCCCGTCAACTTGCACGTTATGTGAAAGAAACCGGTGAAAAATACGTGAAAAACATTGATATTAAACTCATTTACCGTAACGACAGATTTTTACGTGGCGGAGATCATACGCCTTTTGTTAACCATGGTTTTACAGCGGTGCGGTTAACAGATTATTACGAGAATTACGATCATCAACATCAGGACATCAGAACTGAAAATAATAAAAAGTATGGTGACCTTATCGAGTTCATGGATTTTGATTATCTGAAAACGAACACGGCTGTGAATGTTGCAGTTTTATCTAATCTTGCAAAGTCTGCTTCAAAACCTGAAAATGTAAAAATGGACGTGAAAGAACTTTCAAATTCCACAAAACTTACTTGGGATAAACCGGTTTCGGGAAAAATTAAAGGTTATCATATTTTGATTCGGGAAACCGACCAATCTGTATGGACGGAAAGAATTTTCACTTCAGAAACTTCAATAACAATTCCTTATTCCAAAGATAATTTCCTGTTTGCCGTACAAAGTTTGTCAGCCGACGGAAATGAAAGTTTGCCGGTAATCCCAAAGATAGCCAGATAAAAAAAATCCGCTCTGTAAAAGGGCGGATTTCTTTTTTTTATGTTGATTTGAGATTATCCTTCGAAATCTTCAAATTTGTCTACAATTTTCTGAGAAACTCCGGTATTGCTGAAACCACCGTCGTGGAAGAGATTCTGCATTGTTACTTTTCTCGTAAGGTCTGAGAAAAGACTTACGCAGTAATTCGCACAATCCATTGCATCTGCATTCCCCAGCGGAGACATGCTGTCGGCAAAGTTGAAGAATCCGCTGATTCCCTTAACACCGGCACCAGCTTTGGTCATCACAGGAGATTGCGAAATGGTATTTACACGAACTTTTCTTTCGCCCCAATAGTAACCGAAACTTCTTGCAATACTTTCAAGATAAGATTTGTTGTCGGCCATATCGCCATAATTCGGGAAGGTTCTTTGCGCAGCGATATACGTTAATGCCAGGATAGATCCCCATTCATTCATAATATCTTTGTCCCAGGCTGCTTTCATCACTTTGTGGAAGGAAACAGATGATACATCCCAGCCTTTTTCAAGGAAATCATAATTAAGGTCGGTATATGCTTTTCCTTTTCTAATATTCACCGACATGCCGATTGAGTGAAGGATAAAATCGATTTTACCAAATTTTTCCTGTGCATGGGCAAAAAGTTTTTCCAGGTCTTCTACAGAAGTGGCATCTGCCGGAATAACATCGGAACCTGTTTTTGCAGCAAGTTCATCAATCTCACCCATTCTCATTGCAATTGGTGCATTCGAAAGAATAAATTCTGCGCCTTCTTCATGGCATCTTTCTGCAACCTTCCAGGCGATCGACTGGTCATTCAGCGCTCCGAAAATAATTCCTTTTTTCCCTTTAAGTAATCCGTATGACATAATAGTTCTATTTAATTGCAACAAATTTAGAATATTTATTGTTTAAAGCATAAAAAAAGAGAACCATTTTCACGGTTCTCCTTCCTAACTATATGAAATTGCTTAATTGGTGCTCTTGTTCCATTCTGCCTTCACATCTTCGCCTGCGTCTTTTGCATTATCCCAGGCGTCATCTGTCCAGTCTTTGGTTTTTTCCCACGCGTCAGAAACAGCATCTTTGGTATCTTCCCATGCATCAGAGATATTATCTTTTGCACGCTCCATCCATCCTTCAGCGGTTGGGGTTTCATTTCTGTCGCGCTGTTCGCGGATATAATCCTTAGCTCTGTCTGCATAATCGTTTACGGTCCACTTTGCTTTGTTAACAGCGTTTTCTGCATTGTTATAATCTTGTCTGTCCATAATAATAATTTTAAATTAATGATTTGGTGAATAATTTAAGTTGATATTATGTTAAGTACCAACAATTATTCCGCTTTAGATTAATTGATGTTAAAAGTTTTATAAAGTTTTATTAAATATTTCCTTTAATTTTATCCGAATATTGAGAATACGAGACGATTTGTACAGAGCTTATCATGATAATGAATGGGGGAAACCCGTCTATCATGACGAGACCATTTTCGAATTTCTCGTGCTTGAAAGCTTTCAGGCCGGACTTTCATGGTACACAATTCTGAAAAAGCGTGAAAATTTTAAACTTGCTTTTGATGATTTTAATTATCGCAAAATTGCAGAATATACCGCTGAAAAAACGGAAGAACTGATGCAGAACCCGGGAATCATCCGTAACCGCCTGAAAATTTTGGCAACGGTGAATAACGCGAAAAGATTTTTGGAAGTTCAGAAAGAGTTCGGGACTTTCTCAGAATATATCTGGAGTTTCGTAAACGGAAAACCAATCATTAACCATCCGCAAACATTAAAAGATGTACCGGCGACAAGCGGAATTTCCGATGCTTTGGCAAAAGATTTAAAGAAACGTGGTTTTAAATTTCTTGGCTCCACCGTTGTTTACGCGCACATGCAGGCAACAGGAATGGTGAATGATCATTTGGCAGATTGCTGGATCCGGAATCAATAAAAAAATCCGGCAAGTTTCCCGGCCGGATTTTAAAGTTTAGTAACTTTTTTATTTAATAATTCTCTCCAGAACCCACTCAATCATATTCTTTTCGGAAGTGTGGTGGTCTGCAGAAAACTCGCCGCGTCTTCTGTTGGCAATTACAGCGTTCACGGTTAAAGCTTTATGGCCTAATAATTTTGCCAAACCATAAATTGCAGAGGTTTCCATCTCGAAATTGGTGATGCCCAGATCATTTAAAGTTTCCAGAAATTTATCGTCGAGCGCTTTTAAACGGAGCTGCCTGCCTTGTGGAGCATAAAATCCAGGGAATGTTGCAGTATTTCCATGGTATTTGGCGTCTTTGTAATAATCTGAAATATCCTCAGCCCAATCGGAGAAATATAACATTGGTTTTATTTTTTGATAGGGGAATTTATCTAAAAAGTTCTTCGAAAATTCGTTCTCAAAATGATAATCCTGATAGAAATGAAGCAGCCCATCCAGTCCCACAACATTTTGGGTTACCAGCATGTTATCAACTTCTACGTCAGGATTTACGCTGCCGCAGGTTCCTAAACGGAAAAGCTGAAGTGCTTTGTGTTCGTTTTTAAATTCTTTCTCCTTTAAATCGATATTCACCAACGCATCAAGTTCATTCATTACGATATCGATGTTTTCGGTACCGATTCCGGTTGACATTACGGTAATTCTCTCGCCACGCAAAGTTCCGGTGTGGGTGTAGAATTCTCTTTTATTTTTCTGAATTTCAATTTTGTCAAAATATTTTGACACTTTCGGTACACGGTCCGGATCGCCAACAAGAATGATTTTTTCTGCAAGGTCTTCGGGTAAAAGATTCAGGTGATAAACGCTTCCGTCTGGATTAAGAACCAGTTCGGAAGCTGCTAATTTATTAAGCATAATATTATTGTTTTAAATTAAAAAATCCTTTTAAAAAAAAGGAATTTAAAGGTACGGAGAATTTTTGGGGTAATGAAACAATGTCTGGAATTATCCGCCGACACGCTTGGTTTTGTACCCCATGTCCTGAAGGATTTTCATGATTTTATCGCGGTTATCTCCCTGGATTACAATGATTCCGTCCTTTGCAGAACCACCGATTCCCAACGTGGTTTTTATTTTCTTAGAAATATTTTTCAGTTCGTCCTCAGTTCCTTCAAAACCTTCGATTAAGGTCACCGGCTTACCGTTTCTGCCTTTTTTTTCAAACTTGCAGACAAGTGGCTCTTTCTGTAAAGACTTTACAGCTGCTTCTTCAGGCATTTTGAAATCCTGTTCTTCATGTTCCGGGAAAAGGTTTTTCAGTTGGTCGCGTAAATCCATAAAGCAAATTTAATATTTTTTGTACATCATAAAGCTATTTTCAGGCAAAGCAATGCTTAAAACCCTATGAAGATTACTAAATATTTGTTAAAACTAAAGTTTGGTTCGGTTTGTTCCGAACTAATATTTTATATTTGTGGCATAAAATACAAATGAAACAGTCGCTGGAACTTAATAAAGAGATTTTTCGGGAGATGGTGAAATTCTATGGAGAGACCCTGAATATCCCGCCACTCGCTGCAAAAATATACGC
Organism: Kaistella sp.; assembly: GCA_019104935.1. Lineage (GTDB taxonomy): Bacteria > Bacteroidota > Bacteroidia > Flavobacteriales > Weeksellaceae > Kaistella. The sequence goes on along the minus strand of JAHRWY010000085.1, from coordinate 3,873 downwards.
CTATCTTATTTTCGATTTCGAGAAAAAGGGGATTTGCTTTGATGAGTTTGTACATGTTTTCGCTGCCAGTAAAAGTTCGGTTTCTGCGAATATTAATTTGCTTTTAAATGCCAAATTAATCAACGATTTCAACACGATAAAGGAACGAAAACGGTTTTTCCGGATCAACGAGAATTACATCAATATCCGTTTCGAAGAAATCATCAGTAAAATGAAAAAAGAAATATTGATCCTGGATCAGCTCAACGAGTTCCGTAAAAGTAAAAATCAGGAAGAATTTGAGAAATTCGAAATCTACAGAACCTTATTAATTAAGAATATTAAAAATATTGAAGAAACCCTCCATAAAATTTAAGTATGAAAAATAAATTAATCATTATTTCCCTGTCTTTGCTATCGGTACTTTCCTGTAAAAAGACAGAGGAAAAAAAGCCTGAAGGCCCTAAAGAAGTTCCTGTTGTTGAAGTGCAGGAAAGAAATGTCACGGGATATCAGTCATTCCCAGCTTCCATTCAGGGGCGTGTTAATAATGATGTTCGTGCAAAAATTCAGGGTTATATCACTCAGGTTTTGGTAGATGAGGGCCAGTATGTTACTAAAGGCCAGCCACTTTTCAGACTGGAAACCAATACACTTAATCAATCTGCAGATGCAGCACGCGCAGGGATTGGTGCCGCACAGTCCGGTGTAGCCGCAGCAAAAGCCAATGTAAGTGCTGCCCAGGCCGCGGTAAATGCATCTCAGGTGGAAGTAAACAAACTCATTCCATTGGTGCAGAAAAACATCATCAGCAGCGTACAGCTTGAAACAGCAAAAGCAAATTTATCGCGTGCACAGGCGCAGCTGGCACAGGCACAGGCTGCACAGGCACAGGCCGCGGCAGGTGTTTCTCAGGCTTCGGCAAATTACAAAGGTGTTCAGGCCAATATCAATTATTCTGTCATCCGGGCGCCTATTTCAGGAGTTCTGGGCAAACTGCCGTTCAGGGTGGGAAGTTTGGTTGGTCCCAACGACCCGACCCCTTTAACCACTGTTTCGGATACGAGTGGAATTTTCGCATACTTTTCGATGAATGAAAGAGAATATCTTGATTTCCTGGAAAATGCTTATGGTGCTACGGTTCCGGAAAAATTAAGAAATATGCCAATGGTGGAGCTTGAACTTGCCAATGGAAGTCTTTACGGCGAAAAAGGAAAAATTGAAGCAGTGACGGGACAAATTGATCCCACTACGGGTACTATTCAGTTCAGGGTGTCGTTTACCAATGCATCAAAACTGCTGAGTAACGGAAACAGCGGAACAATTAAAGTCCCGAAATTATATAACAAAGCTTTGGTTGTACCAGAAAGTGCAACTTTTGAACAGCAAGGTTTGGTCTATGTCTTTAAAGTTGAAAAGGATACTGCTAAGAATGTGATGATCGGAGTTACAGACCGTGTGAATAATCTTGTCGTCGTAAAAGACGGCATTAAAAAAGGTGAGAAAATTGTGGCTCAGGGCGTAGGTACATTAAAACCCGGAACTGCGGTAAAAGCTAAACCTGCAAATTTCGACGAGATTGTTAACGCTATAAAACCGATTTTCTAATGGTAAAACATTTTATAAACAGACCGGTTCTTTCGAGCGTAGTCTCTATCCTCATTGTGATTCTTGGTGTTTTGGGCTTGCAGGCGCTCCCGATTACCCAATATCCCGATATTGCGCCGCCTACGGTAAGTATTAACGCCAATTACACCGGTGCGAGTGCCGAAACGGTGATGAACAGCGTGGTGATTCCTATTGAAGAACAGGTAAATGGGGTAGAAGGAATGGATTATATTTCATCTTCTGCGAGCAACAACGGTTCTGCAAATATCCAGATTTTCTTTAAACAGGGCGTTGATCCCGATATTGCTGCGGTGGAAGTACAGAATAAAGTACAGCGCGCAGTTCCGCTTTTGCCTGCCGATGTAACCCGATCAGGGGTTACAGTACAGAAACAGAGAACCAGCGCACTGATGTTCCTTTCTTTTTATACCGATAATAAGGATTTAGATGAAGTCTGGCTTCAGAATTATATGAACATCAATGTAATTCCTGAACTTAAAAGGGTAAACGGAGTGGGTGAAGCCCAGGCTTTTGGTGGGAAGAATTTCTCCATGAGAGTCTGGATTGATCCTGCAAAAATGGCTGCCTATGGTTTAGAGCCCAGCGATGTTACCGCTGCAATTAACGAACAGTCTCGGGAAGCAGCTGCAGGACAATTAGGCCAGAACAGCGGAAGCGCTTTCGAATATGTAATTACCTACAAAGGAAAATTTAATGAAGAAAAAGATTACGGCGATATTATCCTGAAATCTATGGGGAACGGACAGTTCCTTAAACTAAAAGATGTCGCTGAAATTAAGCTTGATGCTCAGTCTTACTCAGGAATCGGAGAGAATAACGGAAGAAGATCGATCAGTATGGGGATTTTCCAGACGCCGGGTTCCAATGCGCAGCAGATTATTAAAGATATCAAAGTCTTCCTCGAAGAAAACGAAAAAACACTTCCGAAAGGCGTAGGATACACCATCAACTTTGATACGAACGACTTCCTGGAAGCTTCGATCAGCAAAGTAGTAACCACTTTACTGGAGGCTTTTATCCTGGTTTTCCTGGTGGTTTACCTTTTCCTTCAGGATTTCCGTTCTACCCTGATTCCGGCCATTGCGGTTCCGGTTTCTATTGTGGGAACTTTTTTCTTTTTGAATCTCTTAGGATATTCTTTAAACCTTTTAACACTGTTCGCTTTGGTGTTGGCGATCGGGATCGTGGTTGATGATGCCATTGTAGTGGTAGAAGCCGTTCACGCGAAAATGGAACATGGTTTCTCCGATGCCAAAAAAGCTACCGTAAGCGCCATGGACGAAATTACAGGCGCAATTATCTCTATTACTTTGGTAATGGCTGCGGTATTTATTCCGGTAACATTTATTACAGGCCCTACCGGAGTTTTCTACCAACAGTTTGGGATTACCCTTATTGTAGCGATTCTTATTTCTGCTGTGAACGCATTGACGCTGAGCCCGGTTTTATGCTCTCTATTCCTGAAACCCAATCCGGCGCATCATAAAGAATATGCTTCGATGAATTTGATGCAGAAGTTTTTCTATAAATTCAATGCAGCATTCAAAAGCGGCACCGACCGCTACGGGAGACTGTTTGTTTTCCTTTTAAGACATAAATGGGTTACGGTGATTATCTTCGCGGTAGGCGGACTGTTTTTCTGGTGGTCAAATTCCACTATGCCATCAGGCTTTGTACCAAAAGAAGACCGTGGAATCATCTTTACCGATGTAGCGCTGCCACCAGGTTCTTCCATGGAAAGAACATATAATGTGCTGAAAGATTTACAGGCAGATGCCCGAAATATACCTGGAGTTGCCAACGTTACCTTTACCGCCAGCCGTGGCTTTATGTCGGGCAGCGGTTCCAATGCTGGTCAGGCTTTTATAAGACTGAAGCCGTTTGCTGAAAGAGCGAAAGATGATGATCAGTCTGTAGAGTCAATTACCAAAAAACTGTTCGGAATGGCGGGTAAATATCCGGATGCGAAAATTGTATTTTTCTCGCCACCAAGTATTCCGGGATTTGGTTCCAGTGATGGTTTTTCTGCGGTTTTATTAGATAAATCAGGCGGGAATTTAAGGCAGCTGGATGGCGTTGCGAAAGAATATCTGGGTGCCTTAATGCAAAGGCCGGAAATTCAGTTTGCGCAAACCTCATTCAACACCAATTACCCACAGTATGAAATGGTAATTGATGTGCCGAGAGCCAAAGAAACTGGAGTTACAGTTTCAGATATTTTAAGTACGATGCAGGGATATGTTGGTGGTGTTTACGCAGCGGATT
>JAHRWY010000054.1:0-3104 GCA_019104935.1 Kaistella sp. | reverse complement strand
ACATATAATATTCTGAAATCCAGTGCCAAAAATCAATCTGTTCTTTTGGAAGAATCGGCGAATCATCGAGAATGCTGATAATTTCTTTGGGGACAAAAGTTTCGGGATCGTTCTGATGAATTTCAGCAACGATTCCCGTATAAATTTTCTTTCCGCGGAAGGAAACCAGCACCCGCATCCCAATTTCAAAATTTCCCAATAATTCATCCGGAACTTTATAGGTAAATGTTCCTTTAAGATTAAGAGGTAAAATAATTTGGGCGAAATTCAAGATGATCGGTTTAATTGGGTAAAAGTTTGTATGGGTAAGGTTGACAAATTTAGAAATAATTTTGGCTAAAGCCACGGAACTTTCTAAATAAAAAAACGGGCTAAAGCCCGTTCGATATTAATTTCTCTTATGAGATTATTTGTTTTTTCTACGTTTCAGTTCTTTATCGATGAGTCCTAATTCTCTACCTGTTTGTCCTGCGACTGAAGTGTTTTCCTGTGCTCTTCGGGTAAGGTAAGGAACCACGTCCTTCACGGGACCATACGGAAGATATTTGCAGACATTATACTTTTCTTCACCTAAATAATAGGTAATGTTATCGCTCATGCCATACAGTTGCCCGAAATAAATTTGAGGATGATCATGTGGAAGATTCATTGCGCGCATCTTATCCATCACCAATTCTGTAGATTTTTCGTTGTGGGTTCCGAAAAACGCAGATACGCGGTCCAGATTATTCATCACGAAATCGATAGCGGCATTATAATTATCATCTGAAGCCTGTTTTGTTGGCTGGATAGGATCCGGATAATTCATTGCGGCTGCACGTTCGCGTTCTTTCTCCATGTAGGCGCCCCGAACGAATTTATACCCTAAAAAATAATTTTTTGCTTTGGCTCTTGCTAAGTCTTCAGCGAGATATTCCATTCTTCCGGTGCGGTACATCTGGATGGTATTCCAGATAATTGCTTTTTCTCCGTTGAATTTTTCCATCATCCGGTTTACAAGATCATCAGTAGCATCCTGCATCCAGCTGTCTTCTGCATCAATCATCAAAACTACATTTCTGTCGTATGCCATTTGGCAAACTTCTTCATATCTTTTTACCACTCTGGCCCATTCTTCTTTTTGAGACGTGGTTAATTCTACTTTTTTTCCTACTTCTTCATAGATTTCAATCCTTCCGAAACCTGTAGGTTTAAATACTACAAAAGGAATTGCCGGATTTCCTTCAGCGAACTTAATGTTCTGCTTAATCTCTTCGCAGGTTTCATCAAAAACACTTTCTTCTGCTTTCCCTTCAATTGCATAATCGAAAATGCTGCCTACGTGACGTTTAAACATTTGCTTCACCACCTTCATGCTCTGCTCGCGCGTTTCGCCGCCACAAAACTGTTCAAAAAGGGTTTTCTTCACAATATCCGTAACAAAAGGAAAATCTTTCTCTACCGTAAAATTCAGGGCCGAGATTCCTAATTTTGTAACAACGGGCTGTTCGATAGCTTTAAACATCCAGTATGCTTTGCGGAGTTGTGCATCAGTCTTGTCTGCAAAGGCAATTTGTGTATTATTGAAAATGCTCATGAGTAAATTTAAATTAAGCAAATTTAACGATACTATATGAATTGAAAAAACGAATTTAAAGTTTAATTTTGTGACAAATTTCATAATATGATTTCAGTTTTAGACCAGAATTTTTCCGACCTCAACATTTTTCTTGAAACTTTAAAACCTTCAAAACTGTTTATTCTGGTAGATGAAAACACTCATGAACACTGCCTTCCCACACTTTTAGGAAATCTGGTCACCAAAATTCCTTTTGAAATCATTGAAATTGAAGCCGGTGAAGAACTGAAAACCATTGAAACCGCAACACAGCTTTGGGAAATCCTGGCAGAGTTTGAAGCCGACCGTAAATCTTTGATGATAAACCTGGGCGGTGGCGTGATTACGGATTTGGGCGGTTTCGTAGCTTCTACCTACAAAAGAGGCATCCGGTTTATTAATCTGCCCACCACGCTTCTGGGCATGTGCGATGCGTCAATTGGCGGTAAAACAGGAATTGATCACCACTTTCTGAAAAATATTATCGGAACTTTTGCGGAGCCGGAACAGATTTTTGTCTACCGGGATTTTTTATATACATTGCCTTTTGCTCAGCTGAGAAGTGGTTTTGCAGAGATGCTGAAACACGGTTTAATTGCAGATCACAAACACTGGAATGATCTTATTTCAATAGAACACCTGAATCCGGAAGCTATTTTTCCTTTTATCGAAACATCGATGAAGATTAAAGAAAGCGTTGTAGCGCAGGATTTTAAAGAGCAACACATCAGAAAGATGCTTAATTTCGGACATACGGTTGGGCATGCCGTTGAAAGTCTTTTTTTACAGAACGGAAATGCGATCCCGCATGGCGAAGCTGTAGCTCTGGGAATGATTTGCGAAACCAGACTGGCGTTTCTGATCAATTTAATTACTGAAGAATCCGCAGAAAATATTATCAAAAACATCAGAAGATTTTACCCTTACATTTCTATCAGTAACTTTTCTGATGAACAAATATTGTCTTTAATGATGAATGACAAGAAGAATTCGGGAGGGAATATCAGTTTCTCGCTTCTCAACACTATAGGCGAGGGAAATTTCGACTGTGAGATCTCAGAAACAACGCTTATTTCTGCCCTCCATTATTATCGAAATTTGAATTAAAACCTATTTTACTACTATTTACTACATAATATCATCAAAAAAAAACAGCACGGTTTAATCAAAATACAGATCAAGTAATTATTTATTGATCAATACATTACGTTAGATTATTTTTAAACCAATGTTTAAATTTTAATTTTTCCAAAGATTTTTGGCACAGCGTTTGCGAATAACCAAGCGTAAAACAAAATTTAAAATGTGAATTGATAAAGGATTGTGGGTGGTATTAGATTTTTTAATCTAAGAATTAACCAACTCTCATATGAAATTATCAAATTCTCAAAAAATCAATTAAAATTTAGAAATTATGAAAAAGTTATTTTTAGGTGCAGCAATCGCAATGAGTTCATTAACATTCGCACAACAATTTGGTATTAAAGCAGGGATGAACGTTTCTTCA
>JAHRWY010000261.1:0-7506 GCA_019104935.1 Kaistella sp. | reverse complement strand
TAAAATAGATTACAACGCATTGCAGAAACGCACCCAATTGGTTTTTGCCACCGCCTGGGAACTGGCAAACCGAAAAGACCGCATTGTGGTTGACGGTAAAAATAACAGGTAATTTTTTGGTAACAAAAAAATAGATCCGTTGCTTTTGTACATTTGGTTTCCGGCTCCATAGTTCAACGGATAGAATAGAAGTTTCCTAAACTTTAGATCCAAGTTCGATTCTTGGTGGAGTCACTTTCCCGAAATAAGAGAATCCGCCGTTTAGCAGCGGATTCAATAGATAGGGATCTCATTTTTTTTAGTTAGACAACAACAAAAAAGAGAAGCCGACGGTGCTTCTCTTAAATTTTTATATCAATTTAATGGTATTTCGCTGTGTATTGAAAAGGATAATTGCGCTCATTTCAATTTATTTCAAAGTAAATGTAGCCAAAATTTTAAAAAATCATGTAAACTGAATGTTAAAATTCACACTTTATCCACAATTTTTTGTGGATAAAGTGCTTATTTACAGTTTCTCTGCTAAAAATTTCGCGGTGTGCGACTTCTTATTCTTAACCAGTTCTTCCGGTGTTCCTGCAAAAACGACCTCGCCGCCATATTTTCCGGCTTCCGGGCCGATATCAATAATATAATCAGCGGATTTAATGATATCCGGTTGATGTTCAATAACAATAACCGAATGTCCCAACTCGATTAACGCCTGCAGCGAAATGAGCAGTTTGTTGATATCGTGAAAATGCAAACCGGTAGAAGGTTCATCGAATATAAACAGTGTTTTTTCCGTCGTAACGCCTTTCACAAGGAAAGAGGCGAGTTTTACCCGCTGTGCTTCACCTCCGGAAAGGGTAGAGGAGCTTTGTCCCAACTGCAGATATCCCAAACCTACTTCCTGAAGCGGTTTTAGTTTGGTTACAATTTTCATTTCATTGTTTTCGGTGAAGAATTCCAGCGCTTCATCTACGGTCATGTGCAGTACATCTGAAATGTTTTTTTCATCGAATTTAATTTCAAGAATTTCGTTTTTGAAGCGCGTGCCTTTACAGGTTTCACATTCCAGTTCGATATCAGCCATAAACTGCATGGATACGTTAATTACGCCTTCGCCTTTGCAGTCATCACACCTTCCGCCATCCACGTTGAATGAAAAATGTTTCGGTTTGAGGCCCTGAATTTTTGCCAATTTTTGCTTTGAAAATAAATCCCGGATATCGTCATAAGCTTTTAAATACGTCACAGGATTTGAACGTGATGATTTACCGATTGGGTTTTGGTCGATCAGTTCAATGTTTTTAATGAGCTTCTTGGGAAATTCAACCGAATCGTAATCTCCTTTTTTGCCGCCCATTCCCAACTGAACCTGAATTTCGTTCGTAAGAACTTCTTTCATTAAAGTCGATTTTCCGGAACCAGAAACCCCTGATATCACCACCAGATTTTCCAGCGGAATATCTACATCAATGTTTTTTAAATTATTTTGTCTTGCTCCTTTGATTTGTATAAATTCTTTGGCTTTTCGGCGTTTTTCGGGAATCTTTATTTCCAATTTTCCGGTAAGATATTGCGCGGTAAGCGAGTCTGAATTTTTAAGTGCTTTAAAATCCCCTGCAAAAACCAGTTCGCCGCCAAGATAACCTGCTTCCGGGCCGATATCGATGATGTAATCTGCGGCTTTCATCACGTCTTCATCATGTTCTACCACAATCACGGTATTTCCTAAATCTCTAAGGTTTTTCAGTACTTCAATCAGGTTTTCGGTGTCGCGGGAATGCAGTCCAATTGAAGGTTCGTCGAGAATATAAATGGAACCCACAAGTGAACTTCCCAAACTTGTTGCCAAATTAATTCGCTGGCTTTCACCACCTGAAAGCGTGTTCGAAGTTCTGTTGAGCGTTAAATAACCAAGTCCTACTTTTTCAAGAAATTCGAGTCTTGTTGTAATTTCATAAAGCAGTCTTTTTGCAATTTCTGCGTCATGTTTACTGAGTTTCAGTGATTTTATGAGCGGTAAAAGTTCATCCAGAGGCATCTCGATCATCGACTGTATATTGTGTCCGTCGATTTTTACCCATTTTGTTTCTTCACGCAGACGCAACCCTTCGCAGGTCGGGCAAAGTGTTTTTCCTCGGAATCTGGAAAGCATCACGCGATATTGGATTTTGTACAGATTTTCTTCCAGCATTTTGAAGAAACTGTTGATTGATGGGAAGTTTCTGGTACTGTCGCCTTTCCAGAGATAGTTTTTCTGGTCTTTTGTGAGCTGGTAATAAGGTTTATGAACCGGAAAATCTTTCGCTTTTTTAATAAAGTCTTTTTTCCATTCGCTCATGCTTTCACCTTTCCAGCTTGCTACAGCATCTTCAAAAACCGACAAGTTTTTATTCGGAACGACCAAATCTTCGTCGATGCCGATTACTTTACCATAACCTTCGCATTCTGGGCAGGCTCCGTACGGATTATTGAAACTGAAAAAGTGAACATTCGGTTCCATGAACTCCATACCGTCGAGCTCAAATTTGTTTGAAAACTCGGTAATCTTGCCAGTCTCAATATTTTTCAGGGAACAGTAACCATGGCCTTCGTAAAATGCCATTTGAATGGAATCTGCAAGCCTTTGGAGAAAACTTTCGTCTTCTTCATAACTGAACCGGTCGATAACGAGAAAGATTTCCATGTCTTTTTCCGGAATAAATCCGAAACTTTCCAAATCTTCAATTCCAGCTACGTTTCCATTGATTTCGAGACGGGTAAAACCAGATACTTTCAGTGTTTTAAGATGCTCTGAAAACTTAGAAACCTCAAAATGTAGTGGACTTCTTAAAAGGAAAATTTGATTCTCTGATTTTTGAATGAAATCAATCACATCGCTTACAGAATCTTTTTTTACTTCGTCGCCTGAAACTGGTGAAAACGTGCGTCCTATTCTGGCAAAAAGAAGTTTCAGGTAATCATAAACTTCGGTTGAAGTACCTACGGTTGACCGTGGATTTGAAGAAATAACTTTCTGCTGAATGGCGATTGACGGTGCAAGACCTTTAATGTCATCAACTTTTGGCTTTTCGAGTTTGCCCAAAAACTGCCTTGCGTAAGAACTCAAACTTTCCACATATCTGCGTTGGCCTTCCGCATAAATCGTGTCGAAAGCAAGCGACGATTTTCCGCTTCCCGAAACTCCTGTAATTACAATAAGCTTGTTTTTAGGAAGCAGAACATCAATGTGTTTCAGGTTATTCAGATGTGCGTTTTTTACGAAAATCTGTTTTTTTATATCAATATCTGTACTTGTGGTCATGACTAAAATTAAAGCTCACAAAATTACGGATTTTTTCACCGAAAATGCTGAGAACAATTTTTTTAAATCATGTTAATTGTGAAATAAGAATTCAAATATCAGCACAATGTTCCAGCGTCAATCTCTTAATTTATTATGAAAAATATTGAATTATCATGATTTTCCTAACTAATATTTGTCATAAATATTGCGTTCTTTTTTTGTTGAGTTGTTATTTATATTTGCCGCTTATTTTACTGTAACTAATCATGAATGCACTGTTTTCTGTTCTTTTTATGATTGTTGTTTTCATTCTAAATCATATCAAAATTTAATAAAAGTGAAAAAAGTAGTTTTAAGTATTTTACTCGTAGGAAACATTCTGCAGTTTGCTGCCCAATCAAAAGAAAGCGAAATTGACGAAGTAAATATCCAGGGGAAATTTCTTACGCTTCCCGTAAAAAAGGTGAATGAAAACGTAACGGTAATCCGTCGCGAACAAATTATAAACTCGCCAGCCAAAAGTGTTGAAGAAGTTTTGGCTCAGTTTACTGGTTTTGATATCCGCCGAAGAGGCGGTAACGGCGTTCAGGCAGATATTTCTCTGCGTGGCAGCAGTTTCGAGCAGGTTCTTATCTTGGTAAACGGTATCCGGATGAGCGATTCGCAAACCGGACATAATTCAATGAATCTTCCGTTCGATCTGGCTTCAGTAGAAAGAATTGAAGTGGTTAAAGGCCCGTCAGCACGAAGTTTTGGGCAAAATGCGTACGCTGGCGTTGTAAACATCATTACAAAGGCAACCGATGACGAAAAAGTGGTTGTTTCCGCTAACGGCGGAGATTTTGGAACCTATTCTTTAGGGGTCGGCGCAAACTTTGGGAGCCCGAAAATTTCCAGTTTTATTCAGGTGAATACTTCGTCATCGGAAGGTTACCGGCATAATACCGATTACAAAATCAATAACATTTATTACCAGAACGAAATTGCACTGCAAAACGGAAATTTGAAATTCCAGGCCGGTATTCAGGAAAAGAAATTTGGGGCGAATGGGTTCTATGCTTCACCAAATGCCATTGATCAGTATGAAGAAACGCAGGCGTCGATTGTAAGTTTGGGGCTTAACCAGAATTTCAGTAATTTTAAATTCAATTCAAATATCTACTGGAGAAGAGGGCAGGATATGTACGAATATGTCCGCAACAGACCGGAAATCTACAGAAACATGCACATTGGGAACAATATTGGTTTTGAAGCCAACGGAACCTATTATTCCGGCTTGGGAAATGCTGGTTTGGGAGTTGAACTGCGCAAAGAATTTTTGGCAAGCAACAATCTTGGACATCGCGAGCGGTTTATTACTCAACTTTTCCTGGAGCATCATTTTTCTTTCATTCAGAATAAACTGAACATTTCTCCCGGAGTTTCGTGGGCTAATTATGCAGAAGAAGGAAACTTTTTCTATCCAGGTTTGGATGTAGGATTTGATATTACAGAAAACCATAAAATCTACGGAAACATCGCTAAAGTCAACAGGATTCCAACTTTTACCGATTTGTATTATGTGAGCAAGACCGAAACAGGAAATCCGGACTTGAAGCCCGAACATGCTTTGGCTGCAGAATTGGGTTACCGTTATCAGCAAAATAATTTTGTCGGAAAAATAAGCGGTTTCCTCAGAAATTCAAATAATTCGATCGACTGGGTGAAACAAAATACAAATGACATCTGGAAAGCCGAGAATATCGGCGAAATCGATACAAAAGGTTTTGAGATTGAACTGGGCCAGCATTTCGATTCGTTTGTGAAATCTTATTCATTAGGATATACATTCCTCGAAACTAAAAACAGCCAGCCTGAACATTTGATCTCAAGATACGTGATGGAGAATCTTAAACATCAGTTTGTAGGGAAACTGGAGAACCGTTTTCTTAAGCATTTCACAAGTCAGCTCATTTACCGGTACAATGAAAGGGTAACAACAGGCAGTTACCAGACTTTAGATGAAAAACTAAGTTATGATTTCCGGAATTTGAATCTGTACGTTTTAATCAACAATATCACCAATTCCGATTATACCGAAACATTCGGAATTCCGATGCCGAAACGCTGGTTTCATGTAGGTTTTACGTACAAAATTGCACTTTAAAGCTTTAAATTTCAGAAGCATGAAAATTGGCAGTCTGTATTAAATATTATTAACATTCAGATAATTATTTTAATTTTACGGGATGAAAAACAAAGTATATTTAATTATTATTTTTCTTTTATCTTTATCGGCAAACGCTCAGCAGGAGCATGTTTCGAGTTTTAATGCCTTAACGGTAACCTATAAATTTCATCCGAAATTTTATCTTTATGCTGAAGGCCAACTGCGCGGGATTGAAGATTTTTCTTATCCCGATTACTATGAAATTAAAGGAGGAGTAGGTTATAATCTTACAAAAAATCACAAGCCGTTTATCGGTATTGGGCGCTACGGAAATTACAAAAACCATGTCATGGATAAAGAAGAATTCCGGGTTTGGCTGCAGGATGTGATCGATCTGAAATCCGGCAAATTCAAATTTGAAAACCGCTTCCGAGCCGAAAAAAGCTGGTTTTATGAGCCGTTGAAAGACGTGCATTCCGACAGAATCAGGCTCAGGTACAGGCTTAATATTTCAGTTCCTCTAAATGCTGATACCGTAAAACCAGGGACAATTTTTGCAAATGCCTATGATGAAGTTTTCTTTGTAACAACCACGGCACCTTTGTTTGCAAGAAACAGGGTTTATGGAGGTTTTGGCTACCAGATCGATGATAGTTTCGGGATTGCGACCGGTTATCTCTGGCAAAGGGAATTCGCCCAGTCCGGTAACAAAAATCTGCACTTTCTTTACCTCGCGCTGAATATTACAATAGATGATTCTGACGATAAACACTATAATTTTCCGGGAGCTGACTAATGTTGATAACTTTTAACCGAATTGCTTCTTAATTACAAAGTTTGTTTCCTTTTTTTGCTTCAAATTCATATATTTGTCAAAATAATTTTTTATATGTAACGCTTGCGTTCCATTTGTCCTTTTTTAAAATAAATATATCCAAATGAAATTTATTGTTGCAAGTGGGGAATTACAGAAAGCATTGAACACCGTAAGTGGAGTGATTTCAAGTTCCCAGTCAAGACCTATTCTTGAAAATTACCTGTTTGAAATCGAAGAAAATAATCTTAAAATAACTGCTTCTGACGGCGAAACTACTTTGGTAACTTCACTGGAGATAAAATCTGATGATACCGGTAAATTTGCAGTTCCTGCCAAAATTTTTCAGGATTTCGTGAAAACCTATGGTGAGCAGCCTTTAACATTATCTGTAAAAGATTCCGAAGACGGAAATGGCGCTCTGCTTGAAATTTTAGATGAAAAAGACAATTTTGCTGTAGCATTAGATAATGCTGAAGATTATCCAGAATTACCAGAATTTGATGCGTCACAAAGCGTAAAAATTTCTGCCGGAGTTCTTAGCGAAGCCCTTACCAATACACTTTTTGCAACAAGCAACGATTCTTTGAGACCGGTGATGACTGGCGTTCTGTTTCAGTTTAAAGAAGACGAAACCAATTTCGTTTCTACAGATTCTCACCGTTTGGTGGTTTATAAAAGAACAGATTTAATCAATCCCGAACCCATTGAATTCATTATGCCGAAAAAACCATTGGCAATTTTCAAAAACATTCTCGCAAATTCCAATGAAGATGTTACGATTGAATTCAACGAGAATATGGCGAAATTCACTTTCGGAAACAACACCTGGATCTGTAGACTGATCGATGGTAAATACCCGAATTATACCGCGGTAATTCCAAAAGAAAATCCAAATGTATTAACCATCAACAGAAATCTTTTGCTCAGCTCTATCCGTCGGGCTTCCATCATGTCGAATAAATCGACAAATCAGGTGAGATTCAAACTTTCCGGAAATATTCTTCACCTTCATGCAGAAGATACAGAGTATGCAAACAAAGCAGATATGCAGATTCCGTGTGATTATAATGGTGAGGACATCAACATCGGTTTCAGTTCTAAATTTTTAACTGAAATGCTTTCAGTATTAGTTTCTGATGATATTACCATGAAAATGTCACAACCCAACAGACCTGGAATCATTGAGCCGGTAGATGGTCTGGATGCTGAAGAAAATATCCTGATGCTTTCAATGCCGGTAATCGGGATGTAAGTTGAAGATAAAAA
>JAHRWY010000240.1:0-22696 GCA_019104935.1 Kaistella sp. | reverse complement strand
CCGAAATTGTATTCAGACTGGCCCGAACTGTCGTAGTAAGAAATATTACCTACCTTATCATTCAGTCCATAAATGGTAACCATGGCCTGCGCCTGTTTGGTAACACGCTCCAGATCCGAAAGTGCACCTGTGGAGATATTTCCGAAAACGGCCTGTTCTGCAGCTCTTCCTCCCAAAGTTGCACAAAGTTCATCATGCATCTGCTCTGTGGTGGTCAGCTGTCTTTCTTCAGGCAGATACCATGCTGCACCCAGGGATCGCCCTCTTGGAACAATCGTTACTTTTAATAGTGGCGCCGCATGTTCTACAAGCCATGAAATGGTCGCGTGGCCAGCTTCGTGATATGCTACTCTGCGTTTTTCTGAAGGTTTGATGGCTTTGTTCTTCTTTTCAAGACCCCCGATAATTCGGTCGATCGCATCCAGAAAATCCTGTTTGGTTACAGAATCATGACCGTTTCTTGCTGCGATTAGTGCCGCTTCGTTGCAAAGATTTGCAATATCTGCACCGCTGAATCCCGGCGTCTGTTTTGCAAGGAAATCCCGGTCAATATTTGGTTCGAGTTTAATTTTCGCCAGGTGAACATCGAATATTTCTCTTCTTTCGTGAAGCTCCGGCAGGTCAACATATATGGAGCGGTCGAATCTTCCGGCTCTCATCAAAGCTTTATCTAAAATATCAGCTCGGTTGGTTGCTGCCATAATAATTACATTGGTATCGGTTCCAAAACCGTCCATTTCTGTAAGTAACTGGTTGAGCGTGTTTTCGCGTTCATCATTACCGCCTGTAAAATTACCTTTCCCTCTGGCTCTACCAATTGCATCAATTTCATCGATGAAGATAATTGCAGGAGATTTTGCCTTTGCCTGCGCGAATAAATCACGCACTCTTGATGCACCAACACCCACAAACATTTCAACAAAATCTGAACCTGAAAGTGAGAAGAATGGAACCTTAGCTTCACCTGCAACTGCTTTTGCCAATAATGTTTTACCCGTTCCCGGAGGACCTACCAAAAGAACTCCTTTCGGAATTTTACCTCCCAATTTGGTGTATTTATCTGAGTTCTTTAAGAAATCTACAACTTCTTGAACTTCTTCTTTAGCGCCCTCCAGACCGGCAACATCTTTAAATGAAACCTGAATTTTATCTTTTTCGTCGAAGAGTTTGGCTTTCGATTTACCAATGGAGAAGATTTGGCCTCCGCCGCCACCTCCGCCTCCGCCCATCATTTTGCGGAAGATTACGAAATAGAATAAGGCCATAATACCAATCCAGAAGAGTGCCGTGAAAAGCAGTTCTGTCATCGGGTTTTTGCCGATTCCATAGTCTTTTTTAGTGGTTAAAGCGGGATTTTCCTGTTTAATTTTATCAAATTTTTCAAGGAAAAGCTGCAAATCACCGTAGCTTAAACTGTAATCCGGTTTGGGTGCAAAATCGAAGGTTGAGAAAGGGCTTTTATCCTGTGACACCTGTTTGTTTGCCAATTCGGTTTTGGCCGCTTTTGTAAGGAACACATCTGCTTTCTCAATATCTTTGTAAATTAATATATTCTGTACTTTTCCCTGTTGCAATAACTGATAAAACCCCTCCTCATCCAAAGTATTGGAGTTGGAATTGCTGTTCATATTCGTAAAGAAAATCAGCAGTATTGCAGCGATTACGATCGGAAAAAACCAGTTAAATCCTTTATTGTTATTCATATCTTTATTCATAAAAATTTTGACGAAAAATATATTCCGTCAAATTATAATTGATTTTCTATTTTGGTAATTTTAGCATCACCCCAAAGCTCTTCGATATCATAGTATGCTCTGGTTTCTCTCTGGAAAACGTGCACTACGACCGATACATAATCGAGTAAAACCCACAGGGAGTTTTCGGTTCCTTCCACATGCCATGGCCTGTCCTGCAGGTCGTTTCTTACTTTTTTCTGAATGTTTCCTGAGATGGCAGATACCTGCGTATTTGAATTTCCGGTGCAGATAATAAATGTTTGAGCCACTGAGTTTTCGATCGTTGAGAGGTCGAAAATCATAATATCTTCACCTTTTGTATCTTGTATTGCTTCTACGATTTTGTCTGTAAGCAACTGTTTTTCTGTAATTTTATTCATTAAAATTTTGTATAATCTGCAAATTTATTGTTTTTTTATTTAATTTGGGTCAAATTTGCCCGTTCTAACTCTTAAAGTTTTCATAAATGCCGGCCCTTATTTTCTTAAAAGAATGTGAATCGACCAACGAAGAAATCCTCAGATTTCTGAATGATGCGAAAGCAGTTATTCAGGGCGTTTATACTTTTAATCAAACCAGGGGAAAAGGTCAATACGGAAATTCCTGGGAATGCGCTGAAAATCTGAATCTGGCGTTTACGCTTGCGCTTCCTGCACAGCATTTGGAAACACAGGATCATTTATTCAATTTCCGTACCGCCTTGCTGTTGGCCGATTTTCTTGCCATTATGACAAAAAATCCTGTGGAAATAAAGTGGCCAAATGACATCATTCTAAAAAATAAGAAGATTGCGGGAATTCTAACAGAGAAAAAAACACTCGGCGGTACAACTTATTTTATCATCGGCATCGGACTGAATATTTTGCAGAAGAATTTTGATCACTTGCCAAAAGCAGGATCTATTCTAACGCAAACCGGTATAACGCTGAATCCTACAAAAGTCGCAGATTCACTTTTTGTGCATCTTAAGGAACAGTTGCAGAATGAAATTTTCTTGGAAGATCTTTTTGAAAACATTAATCAAAGATTATTCAGGAAAGAAATGGTTTCTGTTTTTGAAATCAAAGGCATAAGACAAAATGGCATCATCAGAAATGTTGATGAAGAGGGTTTTCTTTGGGTGGAACTTGAAAATGAGGGACTTCAAAAATTCTACAATAAAGAAATAGAACTTCTTTACTGATTGGCTCTTTTAAAATAAAGATAAAGGGCAACAGGCGCAAAAATAATATTGGGCAGCCACATCGCAAGCAGCGGAGGGAGGGTTTTGTTTTCTGAAACCACCTTTAGTACCTCGAAAGAAAATACAAATACAAATGCCAGGGCAATCCCGATTGCGAGATTTACACCAAGACCGCCACGTTTTTTCTGTGACGATAATGAAAGCCCTAAAAACGTGAGAATGATGACTGAAACGGGCATTGAAGTTCTTTGATAAAGCTCATTCAGGTAGCTGTTAAGGTTTGCGTTTCCTTTTTCTTTTTCGCGGTCGATGAATTTTATGAGTTCAGGTGTTGTTTTATTTTGCCCTAAAAGCACGTCCGGGAAAAGCTCTTCCGGCGGATGCCCGAAACTTTTGGTCATGGAGTCTCCGTTGCCTAATTTCTCGGTTCCGTCTTTATTGATCGTTTTTTCGAGATAACTGTTCAGGATAAAGTGTTTTTTGTCGTTTACCCAGTAAAATTCGTTGGCAATTAACTGGTAAATAAGTTTTCTGTTTTTATCTAATTTTTGATAAATAAATCCAGAACCGCGTTTTTCTTTTTTGTTATAGCTTTTAATGAAAATATATTCGGTCTTTGAAAGTTGGGTGGCAATCTCGGCGTTTCCGGTAAATTCTTCTCGGCTTTTTGCATTGTAAGTATAAGGCTCGAGTTCGTTTTTCTTGATATTTGCGAGTGGCAAAACAAAATGATTAATCAGCAGCGCGAGCACTGCAATAAAGCCTGAAGTCATTAAATAAGGTCTGGCAAACCGGTGAAAACTCGCGCCAGAACTTATGATTGCTACAATTTCTGTATTGTTGGCAATTCTTGAAGTGAAAAAAATCACTGAAATAAATACCAAAATCGACATGAACGTGATGATCAGGTTGATGATCCAGTAAGGATAAAAATCAATTAAAAATTCGCCAACCGTAAAACCGTTCGATTCAATTCTGGGTGCTTTTGCCTGCACATCGATAATCAGTACAATAATCGTCAAAAGTCCCAGCATGAAACCAAAAGTTCCCAGGTATTTTTTGATGATATACAGATCGATGATTTTCATAAAAGCCAAATTATATTAGAGTCTCTGTTTCAATACAGGAACTACTGAATCTTTCCATTCGTAGAAATCGCCTGCGATAATGTGTTGCCGCGCAACTCTTACCAAATCGAGGTAAAAAGCCAAATTGTGTACCGATGCAATCTGTTTTGCAAGATATTCCTTCGCGACAAATAGATGTCTCACATACGCTTTAGAATATTCTGAATCTACGTAACTGGTCCCGAATTCATCCAGCGGTGAAAAATCGTCTTTCCATTTTTCGTTTTTCATGTTCATTACGCCTTGCCAGGTAAAAAGCATGGCGTTTCTGGCGTTTCTGGTTGGCATCACACAATCCATCATATCAACTCCCAGTCCAATTGACTCCAAAATGTTCCACGGTGTACCAACACCCATCAGATAACGGGGTTTATTTTTAGGTAAAATATCGGTTACTTCATCGGTGATGCGGTACATTTCTTCTTCGGGTTCGCCAACTGAAAGTCCGCCGATCGCGTTTCCTTCAGCATTCTGTTCAGAAATAAACTCTGCCGAAGCTTTTCTTAAATCAGAATAGGTAGATCCCTGAACAATTGGGAAAAGTCTTTGTTTGTGACCGTAAATTTCCGGATTATCTTCCGTCCATTTGATGCATCTTTTCAACCAGCGGTGGGTCATTTCCATGGAATCTTTTGCAAGATTGTATTCGCACGGATAAGGGGTGCATTCATCAAACGCCATGAAAATATCCGCACCAATCTGTCTCTGGATTTCCATAGATTTTTCCGGAGAAATAAAGTGTGCACTTCCGTCGATATGCGATTTGAATTTCACGCCTTCTTCGGTTAATTTTCTCGATTTCGACAAAGAAAAGACCTGATAACCTCCGGAATCGGTAAGAATCGGCAATTCCCAGTTCATGAATTTGTGCAAACCGCCGGCGGCCTGCATAATATCCATTTGTGGACGCAAATTAAGATGGTAAGTATTTCCCAAAATAATCTGGGCTTTAATGTCATCGCGCAGTTCGCGCTGGTGCACCGTTTTAACTGAAGCCACGGTGCCTACAGGCATGAAAATCGGCGTCTGTATTGTGCCGTGGTCTGTAGAAATGGTTCCGGCGCGTGCTTTGCCGGTAGTGGTGTTGTTGATTTCGAAGAATAAGGACATAATTTTATCTTGCAAACGCAGGTAAGTTCTGGTTTTCTTTTACATTTTTATCGATATAATCTTTTGCTGCAGGATCTTTAGCAACGATTATTTTTTGTGCATCATTCAGGATTTCTTCTAAATCTCCGGATGCGATATAATATTTATAGCTTTCGGTAAAATCACTGGCTTTTACCTTTTTGTTTTTCAATACAAAACGGGTGGCGTTTTCCAAATCAGACTGCGGAAGGAAATTATTGAACTGGTCATTCACCGCAAACTCAGCAATAATTTCGGACATCTCGTCTTTTGGAATAAGATTTTTCGGAGGATCAATCAGCTGTGAGCAACTCATGACCAAAATCGAAAATAATATTAAAAAGAAATTTTTCATAATTTACCTACGATAGATTTCCATTTCAGGTTTAAAACTCCAAAAACCGCTTCATGAATAATCCCGCCGTTCATTTTGCTTTCGCCCAGCTCTCTGTTGGTGAATATGATGGGAACTTCCACAATTTTAAATCCTTTTTTGAATGCACGGAATTTCATTTCGATCTGAAATCCGTAACCTTTAAGTTTAATATCATCCAAACCGATTTCTTCAAGAACTTTTCTGGAGAAGCAGACAAAACCTGCGGTAGTGTCGTGAACCGGAATTCCTAAAATAAATCTTACGTATTTGGAGGCGAAATAAGAGAGTAAAACGCGGCCCATTGGCCAGTTGACTACATTTACCCCTTTTGAATACCGGGAGCCAATGCTCATGTCATTTTTTAGGCAGGCTTCGTAAAGACGGTTAAGATCTTTTGGATTGTGTGAAAAATCGGCATCCATTTCGAAAATATAATCGAAATTATTCTGAAGCGCCCATTTAAAACCATGAATGTAAGCCTGTCCCAACCCGTCTTTCACCTTTCGGATGCTTAGATGAAGATCGTGAGGATAAATTTTCTGCAGATTTTTTACGATTTCTGCCGTACCGTCGGGTGAAGAATCATCAACGATAAGAACATGAAAATCCTCTTCCAAAGCGAAGACCGCTGAAATAATATTTTCGATGTTTTCCTTTTCGTTGTAAGTGGGGATAATGACGAGTTTCTTCATCCTACAAATTAATTTGCAAAGATAAACTTTTCCGGCTTAAATTTTTTGCTATTCTTTACGAGATAATACTGGGTTTTCAATTGCCTGAAAATTGCGGTTAAACTTTGCTTTATTTGCTTATTTTTGCAAAAAAATACAAATTGGTAAGAATTGTACAGCATAATGATTGGGTAGTAATTATCCTGGTAAGCTGCATTTTCATCTATATTTTCATGCTTTTATCGTTGCGGCGGGACTCTTCTGTGACCGAGTTTCTGCTGCAGAAATTTGCCGACTCTACAAATAATTTTCTAAGCTGGATCATCATCAGTTTTGTTTTTTCCCTGGTGCTGTCTGTTTTGGTGTCACAGAATATACCGGTAGTGCCACAAAAAGTTACAGATTTTCAGTTCTCCGGCTACGAACTGAATAAATTCGGGTTTACTTTCGCCAGTATATCCGTATTTTACTTCCTGAAAAACATTTTCACCTACCTGTATTTTGCAGGTACGGGAACAACGAAAAAATGGGAAGTTTTCTACTTCACTGCCTCAAAGTTTTATTTCAGTTTTTCGATACTCATAATGATCTTGATTGTGCTTCAGTTTTTTTATCTTTTCGATAAATTTCTGATGCTTGATGTATATCTTGCTGTATTTGCGTTTGCCTTTTTGTTCAAACAGTTCTTCTATGTTTTCCACCCCAGCAGTATATTGCCCGAAAAATGGTATTATAAATTTTTGTATATTTGCACCCTCCAAATAGTACCTGTTTTGGTACTCTGGAAACTCTTGTTTTTTTAATATTTTGATGATGAAAATAAAATCGATCCTCGTATCACAACCCGCGCCCAATGAATCTTCACCTTATCTGGAGATGGCCAAAAAAGAAAAAATCAAAATAGATTTCCGGCCTTTTATTCATGTTGAAGGTGTTGATGCTAAGGAGCTTAGAGCCCAAAAAATCGATCTCGCGCAATACACAGGAATTATTTTTACAAGTAAAAATGCAGTGGATCATTACTTCCGTCTTGCAGAAGAAATGCGATTTACGGTACCCGATTCGATGCGGTACATTTGCCAGTCTGAAGCCATCGCAAATTACCTTCAGAAACACATCGTTTACAGAAAAAGAAAAATTTCTTTCGGTGAAAAAACATTTGCTGATTTATTGCCGCTTTTCAAGAAATTTCCTTCAGAAAAATACTTACTTCCGGCAGCAGATGTGCTAAGCCCGGATGTTGTGAAAGTGCTGGATTCTGCGCCTATCGACTGGACCAGAGCAACCATGTACAGAACAGTTTGCAGTGACCTTACCGATATTAGTGTGAAGGAATACGACATGCTGGTATTCTTCAGCCCACAGGGAATAAGGTCTTTAGGAAAGAACTTTGAAAACTTCGAACAGAAAGACACTAAAATAGCTGTTTTTGGTACTACGACAGAGCAGGCAGCCAAAGAAGCTGGGTTAAGAGTTGATGTGATGGCGCCGAGTAAAGAAACACCGTCCATGACGATGGCGATAGAGAAATACATCCGGCAGATGAACAAATAGAACCTGGATTCTATATCTTATTTTAAAACCGTCTTTCTTCGTTAAAGATGGTTTTGTTTTTAATTAATCTTAACTTTGCGGGCTTTTTGCAGGCAAATTATACACAATCTCATTACAAAAATGAACGCTCCCAAAGCAAAAAAAATACATAAAATCCTCGAAATTCACGGCGATAAAAGGGCTGATGATTATTTCTGGATGAACGAAAGAGAAAATCCGGAAGTCACCGATTATCTGAATGCGGAAAACGCGTACTGCGATTTTATGATGAAGGATACCGAAGATTTTCAGCAGCTGCTTTTTGATGAGATGAAAGCACGTTACAAGCAAGATGACCAAAGTTTACCTTATTTTTTTAATAAATACTGGTATATCGTAAGATTCGAAAAAGGAAAAGAATATCCCATTTTCAGCCGAAAATTCCAGACGCTGGATCATGAAGAGGAAATTTTACTCGATGTAAATATTCTGGCTGAAGGCGAAAGTTTTCTGGAAGTAGGCAGCGTTGCAGTTTCGCCGGATAACAAACTCATGAGTTTCTCTTCGGATAATGTTGGAAGAAGAATTTATACCCTAAGTTTCAAGAATCTGGAAACCGGTGAACTCTTTGGTGAACAAATTCCCAATACCACGGGCAAAGCGGTTTGGGCAAACGACAATAAGCACGTTTTCTATACCAGAAAAGACGAGAATCTGCGCGCGTTCCAGGTCTTCAGACACCAACTGGGAACACCTTATGAACATGATGTCCTGATTTTTCATGAAAAAGATGAAGCGTTCGACGTCAACATCTTCAAAACAAAGTCTTTGGAGTATATTTTTATCTCAAGTTCGAGTTCGGTTACCGATGAGATGCATTTTATTCCTGCAGGCGATGTTTTTTCGGAATGGAAGGTCATTCAGCCAAGAACAGAAGATCTTGAATATTCTGTGGAACATTACGAGGATGAATTTTATATCATTACCAATGCGGATGACGCTACCAATTTTAAAATCGTAAAAACAAAAGTTGCAAATCCTGGAATTGAAAATTGGGAAGACGTAATCCCACACCGGAAAGAAACGCTGCTGGAAGGTTTTGAAATTTTTAAAGATTATTTTGTGCTGGAAGAAAGAACAGAAGGTCTTCTTCAAATTAAAATTATCGAAAACCGCACCGGAAATTCTCATTATTTAGAATTTTCGGATCCAACGTATACCGCTTATATCGGATTAAATCTTGAATTTGATACCACGAAACTCCGTTTTGGCTACACTTCTTTAACGAAGCCAAATTCCACCATCGAGTACGATATGAAGGAGAAAACTTCGCAGGTTTTGAAACAACATGAAGTTTTGGGTGGAAAATTTTTCGCTGAAAATTATATTTCAGAAAGAATTTGGGCGCCTTCCCGTGACGGGAAGAACCACATTCCGGTTTCGCTCGTTTATCACAAAAACACCCAAAGATCTGCTGAAACGCCGCTGCTGCTCTATGGTTATGGAAGTTACGGACATACGGTAGATGCTAGTTTTTCTAATGTACGGCTTTCGATTTTGGACCGTGGTTTTGTGTATGCGATTGCCCACATCCGCGGCGGTGAATATTTGGGACGCGAATGGTACGAGGATGGAAAAATGCTACGTAAAAAGAATACTTTCTACGATTTTATAGATGCAGCAAAATATTTAATTGCTGAAAATTATACCTCACAAAAACATCTTTACGCGATGGGAGGAAGCGCAGGCGGACTGCTTGTGGGAGCGGTGATGAATGAAGAACCCGAGCTTTTCAACGGGATTATTGCACAGGTGCCTTTTGTAGATGTGGTTACCACCATGCTCGATGAAACAATTCCTTTAACCACCGGCGAGTTTGATGAATGGGGAAATCCGAAAAAGAAAAAGTATTACGATTACATGAAATCGTATTCGCCTTACGATAATGTAGAAGCGAAAAATTATCCTAATATTCTGATTACAACTGGATTGCATGATTCGCAGGTGCAATATTGGGAACCGGCAAAATGGACTGCCAAACTCCGTGAACTGAAAACAGATGATAATTTACTGCTTTTCAAAACTGATATGAGTGCAGGACATGGCGGAGCTTCAGGAAGATTCGAATCTTTAAAGGAAGACGCGCTGGAATATGCCTTTATTTTAAAACTTGAAAATAAAATTGATGGAAAATAAAACCGACAGCCAACTTTGGGAAGAAGTGGAAGCTTTTTTCGTTGAAAATTTCGATACCGACAAGCATCCGCAGATTGATACGATTTTGTTTTTAATCGGCGTTCAGGAACTGGGCAGCGGACAGCAGAAATATACAAAAGATGACAAACTTAATATTTTACATATTGCGGTTTGCAGGCTTTTGGAACCTTTCGGATACTACAAATTTTCTCATTATGACGACGACGGGTATCCTCACTTTGAAGAACTCGAGCAGTTGCCGGAACTAAAACCTAATGAGCAGCAGATTTTAATGAAAAAAGCGATTATTCAGTATTTTATTGATGAAGACCTTTTTAAATAATTCGCGGACTGATTGAAAAATCGGTCCTTTTTTATTTAATAAGTTCTTGCAGTTGGTCGAGGCCGGCTTTAAAACCTTCTTCAAATCCCATTTCCAGGATTTTTCTCATGTCTGCTTCAGAATTAAAGTGAATGTTCACCGTAAGTTTGGTGCCCTCATCAACTCCGGTAAATCCCAACAGCCATTTCACGGACGGGAATTTTGTGTCGATATTTCCGTGCGCATCAGTAAAGAAATCAGTCCAGTCGAAACTTCTGTGAAAAGTAATTTCATGGTATTCGGCGCCGGCATAGTGTTTTTCGTTTTCCGGGCCTGCCATTGCGTAATTCCATCTTCCGCCTTCCCGAAAATCCAGATGTTGTGTTTCGCATTTCCACGGTTTTGGCGCCCACCATTGGTCAAGGAGTTCCGGCTTTGTAAAATGATTCCAAATTACGGAAACATCAGCATGATAAACTTTCATTACAAATACGCTTGCCGCATCAAAATCTTTATTGAAAACAGTGTTGGATTCCATAAGGGTAATTTTAAAACAAATGTAAAAGAATATTTTTAAAAAGATCTTAACTCCTTGTATTCCCTTTACTGCAATGGATATATTGTGTTAAAAGGAAGTTTTTTAAGAAATTAAACACAATATTTATGTCATTTTCTTGTTATTATATTCTTAAAATGACTAATTTTAACAATTCAAATTAAAAATATATAATGAACAATAAGTTTATTCCTTTCATTTCTGTGCTGATGACCATCTCAATGATTGTGTTTGTCACGCTTCAGTTATATTGGATTAAAGAGCTGTATTCTGCGCTTAACCAGGATTTTTCGAATAAAGTATACTCTGCATTAGAATCTGCAACCCTGAAAACCCAGAAGCTGGAGGTTGAAAAATACCTGAATCAGGATTATAAAAATTTTGGTAAAAATGTGATAGACAGCAGCAACCTGCCTACCCAAACTTATATTCAGCAAAATTCCGATTCCGCGAACATTTCTACCCTTACTTTCCAGAAAAGTATCGTTGAAAACCAGAATTTCCCGATCTCTACCAAAGGCGACAGTTTAAAGCTTACCAAACTCTACACTGATGAAGGAATCCTGAAAATCAAAAAACAAAACAACACTTCCGAACCTTTAACTGCCCAACTCAGCAAAGACATAAATAACAACACTTATGCACTGCGGGCATTTGCAAAACTGAGCGCTTCGAACCTTCCGATTGAAAAAAGAGTGGATGTTGCAACCCTTGATTCTGTTTTATCTAAAGAATTGAAGCTTAATGGTTTGAATACCAAGTTTGGTTTTGCGGTTATGGATAAGAAAAATGCGATGACCAAAGTTGTAAACGACCTTTACATCGATCAGAAAGATAAAAGCAATTATACTTATCCCCTGTTTACCGATAGTAACGAACGTACGTTGTACACACTTGCGCTTGTGTTCCCTAGAAAAGATTACTCGCTTGCCAAAAATAATCTTCCGATGTTGTTGGGCACATTCATGTCGCTTCTTACCATTTTGGGAATTTATATTATTTCCATTAACTATATGATGCGGCAGAAAAAAATTGCAGATGTAAAAACAGACTTCATCAATAACATGTCGCATGAATTTAAAACGCCTCTGGCAACAATTTCTGTGGCCACCGATTCTCTGGCGAATGATAAGATTGCAACCAATCCTGAAAAAGTGAAATACTATTCGGGATTGATTAAGCAGGAGAATCTCAGGATGAAAAAACAGGTGGAGAATGTGCTGAATATGTCGAAATTGGAGCGGAATGAAGTACAGCTTTTTCTGAAAGAAACCGACGTAAGAGCTTTGATTAAAGAAATTTCAGAATCTTTCGGGCTTATCGTTGCGCAGAGGAACGGAACTTTAACGCAGGAATTCAATACCAGCAAGTATACCTTTAAGATTGATGAATTCCATATTTCGAATGCGTTGGTGAATTTGCTCGACAATGCCAATAAGTATTCACCGGATGCACCTCAGATTAAAGTGAAAACAAGAAATGAAGGCAATTTTTATGTCGTGGAGATTTCCGACAAAGGAATGGGAATGGATATGGAGAATAAAACCCGCATTTTCGAGAAATTCTTCCGCGAAGAAACCGGAAATATTCATAATGTAAAAGGTCAGGGTCTTGGACTTTCTTATGTGAAAAAGATTGTGGAACTCCATAAAGGTCAGATTCTTGTAGAGTCGCAGAAGGGAAAGGGAAGTACGTTTACCATAAAGCTACCGATGGTCCACTGATAAAATATTAATATAATGCAGGGCCGAAATATTTGACCCTCTTCAAAGAAATAAAAATATATAAATTATGAGCAACAGAATCTTATTAGTAGAAGACGACCAAAGTTTTGGTGCTGTTTTAAAGGATTATTTAACCATAAATAATTTTGAAGTTACCCTGGCAACCGATGGCGAACAGGGATTAAAGGAATTTACAGAAAACGAATTCGATATTTGTATTTTTGATGTTATGATGCCTAAAAAGGACGGTTTCAGTCTGGCAGAAGACGTAAAAAGAATTGATAAGAACACGCCGATCATTTTCCTCACAGCAAGAAACATGCGTGAAGATATTCTGAAAGGTTACCAGCTTGGTGCCGATGACTATATTACAAAACCATTTGATACAGAGCTTTTGCTTTATAAAATCAAGGCAATTCTGCAGAGAAGTGCGGTATTGGAAGATGATGAGCAGGAGCAGTTCAAAATCAGTAATATTTTCTTTGATTCGATGCTGCGTCAGTTGAGAGTAGGTGATAATGAATACAAGCTTTCTCCGAAAGAAAATGAGTTGCTGAAGCTGCTTTGTATGCACCGTAACGATTTCATGCCGAGAGATTTGGCCTTAAGAAAAATCTGGAAAAAAGAAAATTATTTCACCGCCAGAAGTATGGATGTTTATATCGCGAAACTGAGGAAACTTTTGCGTGATGATGAAGGTTTGGAAATCATCAATGTTCACGGAGAAGGGTTCCGTCTCCTGGTAAAAAACTAAAGACATAAAATAGAAAAAGCTCCGCTAATAGGGAGCTTTTTTTTGTTATTTATAAAAGGTTATTTTGCTTCTACACAGAAAACCCTGTACTGAATAGCCATTGCAGATTTAAAATGTGCGCGAATTTTGGCTAAATCTGCTGCCGCACTCTGTTTTGTAAGATAACTCCCTGCCATTACTTTGTAGTTCGGTCTCAGCGAAGCATCAATTTCAACCTTCATATTCGGGAATCTTCTTCGGAAAAACAAGCCAACTTCTCTGGCTTCCTCATTGCTTTTTACAACTGCCAACTGAATCTTATAACCCATAATTCGTGGGTTTCTGCGGCAGATTTCAGCCTGTGTAAGTTCTTTTTCAGGTACTGCGATTTTTGGGGCACTTGTTTTCGGAGTCTCTTCATTCCAGGAGCTGCCCGTAAGGCATTTTTCTTCCAGATTTCCCAGCAGATCATCTACCTTTTTATCCATTGAAATAGAAAGCGGAGTTCCGGAAATGGTGTCGTTTTTTACAACTTGCTGTGCATCAAGATTATTAATTGCAAACAGAAAAATTACAGGAATTATTTTAAGAATACGATTCATTAAGATTTATTTTAGGCAAATTTATAACAAATAAAAATTATACCAACATTTGCTATTTAGAATTAATACAAATTAACCAAAATAGCCAAATGCGCTTTTGTTCTGCCGTTAAATTTCTGTTAAAAGTCTTATTTTTGCCCAATTGAAAAGTAAACTCAAATATTTTACTAACCCAAGATTTTATAAATGATTAGTTGGAGAAAGCATTACAAGAGGGGTCTTATCGCAATAGGTCTATTGCTGTCGACCAGTGCTTCTATTTACGCTCAAGGAGATGCGAAAAACGGTGAAAAGCTTTTCAAAGCTAACTGTACCGCGTGCCACGCATTAGACAAGCAACTTGTTGGTCCTGCCTTAGGAGGCGTAGTAGACAGGCTTAAAAAAGAGCAGAATCTCGATACAGATTGGCTGCATAAGTGGATTAAGGATAACAAATCCCTGCGCGAATCGGGCGACAAGTACGCTATCGAAGTTTACGAGAAGTTTAACAAAACGGAGATGCTTCCTTTTCCTAATCTTACAGATCAGGACATCAATGACATTTTAGAGTATACGACTAACCCTCCTGCGCCAGAACCGGCAGCCGCAGATGCTGCAGCAACGGCAGGCACAGATACCAATTCTGTAGCAGCTTTAGAAGCCGCAAAAAAGGAATCGGTAAATTCTAAAATAATTCTTATTTCATTAGTAGCTATCGGAGCATTGTTGCTTTGGTTGCTTCTGAAGCTCAACCAGCTTGTAAAACTTCAGCAGAGCGAAGAGCTTTCAGAACTCAACGCAAACAGAGCGGTTTCACTCGGAGATCTTTACAGAAAATACCATTACGTAGGAAAAGGAGTTCTTGTAGTTCTGGGTATTTTAGCAGCTTACGGAATCTGGAACTGGCTAATGTGGATAGGCGTTTATAAGGGGTATAAACCGGAACAGCCAATTTACTTCTCTCATAAAATTCACGCAGGTGAAAATAAGATCGACTGTCAGCTTTGTCACTCTTCAGCCAAGTATGGTAAAGTTTCTGAAATTCCTTCCATGAACGTTTGTATGAACTGTCACCGTACCATTTCAGAATACAATGGTAAATACATGGAGCCAGGAAAAGACAAGGCATTCTACGACGGCGAAATTCAAAAAATCTACGCAGCAACAGGCTGGGATCCAGCATCACAGCAGTATACAGGTAAAACACAACCTGTAGAATGGGTGAGGATCCACAACATGCCGGATTTTGTGTACTTCGATCACTCTCAGCACGTAGTTGCGGGCGAGCAGGCGATCATCAGCTCCCACAACAAAAAGAATCCTGAAGCGAAAATTGATGTTGTTTGTAAAGCTTGTCACGGGCAGGTTGATACCATGAACGTGGTGCAGATGGCAAACGATTTCACCATGGGTTGGTGTATCGAGTGTCACAGAACAACAGAAGTTGATATGAACAACGGTTATAATAAAGAATACTTCAAAAATCTACACGACAAACTGAAAAAACAGTATGGTTCAGGTACTAAAATTACCGTAGATGCGATTGGAGGTCTTGAGTGTGGTAAATGTCATTATTAATAACAAAAATTAGAAGTATCAATGGCTTCAAATAAAATAAAATTCAGAAGTATTCACGAACTGAAAGATCCAAGCCTAAACTCCAGGCTGGCTCTTAAAGAATTTCAGGACGAAATTCCTGTGGGTGAATTGTTGGGAGGTGAAAAATCAAAGGAATCGGGATCATCCAGAAGAGATTTCCTGAAGCTTTTAGGATTCTCTACTGCTGCTGTTACTTTGGCCGCTTGTGAGGCTCCGGTGATTAAAACCATTCCTTACGTAGTAAAACCCCACGAAATTATCCCTGGTGTTCCCAATTATTATGCAACTACATATTTTGACGGTTACGACTTCGCAAGTGTTTTAGTTAAAACCAGAGAAGGTAGACCAATCAAAATAGAACCGAATCCGTTAGCAAAGGAATTGGGTAAAACCAATGCAAGAGCACAGGCGGCAGTTCTTTCGCTTTATGACAATGATAAAGTAAAGCAGCCGAAACTTAACGGTAAAGACGAAACTTTCGACAAAGTTGATGATTTCGTACTGAAAGGTTTAGCGGATGCACAGGCCGGAGGTAAGAAAATTGTTCTTTTATCACATTCTTACGCGTCACCAACATTCAAGAAGTTATTTGCTGATTTCAAGGCGAAATATCCTACAGCTGAACTTGTAACTTACGATGCAGTTCCTCATACCGCAGCTTTAGATGCAGCTCAGGAAGTTTTCGGACAAAGAGCATTGCCGGTTTACGATTTAACTGGAACGCAGTTGCTCGTTTCTTTCCAGGCAGATTTCTTAGGAGATTATAACGGAAGTTCTTTAGAAACTTCTTACGCTGCGGCAAGAAAGCCAGGCCCGGATATGTTGAGACACATCCAGATCGAATCGAATATGTCTTTAACCGGTGCAAATGCCGATTCAAGAATAAAACTTAAGCCAAGTGCAGTAAACAAAGTTTTAGTTGAAGTTTATAACGGTCTTAACGGAGGTTCTGTAAGTAAAGAAGCTGCAGGTATCGTAAAAGAACTTCAGGAAAAAGGAAGCAATGCAGTTGTTTTTGCTGACGGATCTAAAGCAGCACACGTTTTAGCACACTTAATCAATCAAAAATTAGCATCCAAAGCTTTCACAGGAAAAGCAAACTTCCTGAAAGAATTTGATGCAGCAAGATATCAGGAATTTTTAGCTTGGATGAATGCAGGGCAGGTGGGTGTATTGATCGCCAACAATGTAAACCCGATTTACTCCAACAACAAAGGTGAAGATTTCAAGAAACTTGTAGCAAAAGTACCTGTAGTGGTTGCTGTTGCCGACAAGAAAAACGAAATGTACAAAGCAGCAAAAGCGGTAATTCCTGTTGCCAACTGGCTGGAATCCTGGGGAGATATGGCACCTCAGACTGGTATTTACACCTTAATGCAGCCAACCATCCAGAAAATTTACAAATCAAGACAGATTGAAGAATCCTTATTGGTTTGGATGAACGGGAAAAATAATGCTGCCAATAACTATTACGATTATTTAAAAGCGAATGCAGCCACTTTAATCGGTGGAACTCCTTTCAACAAGGCACTTTACAATGGTGTAGTTGAAGGAGGAAGCGTGATCGGCTCGCTTTCTTATACAGGCGGAAATGCTGCACAGGCTGCCACAGAATTAAACAGCTTTAAAGCATCTGATTTAGAATTGGTTCTTTATACCAAAACTTCGATGGGAGACGGAACCCAGGCCAACAACCCTTGGTTGCAGGAATTACCTGATCCTATCACCAGAATTTCCTGGGATAACTATCTGACAGTTTCTCCTAAAGATGCCGAAAAATTAGGTTTAGATAATGACCTTAATGCAAGAATGCAGTTGGATGGTTCTCTCGTAAACCTTACAGTAAACGGTGTTACAATTAAAGATGTACCTGTATTTGTACAGCCGGGTCAGGCAGAAGGTTCTATGGGACTTGCGCTTGGTTACGGTAAAAAAGATTCAGGAAAAGTAGCAGAAACAGGAGTAAATGCCTATCCATTATTCGACGGTTCGAATTCAGTTTTATCGAATGTAAAAATCGAGAAAACTGGCGGAGATCACGAATTTGCGGGAATGCAGCTTCAGAATACCTTAATGGGTCGTTACGATATCGCGAGAGAAGTTCCTTTGGATACGTTCCTTAATGTAAAATTTGATGACGAAAAATTAGGCTGGAACAAACCTTTGGAATACCATACCATTGGAGGAGCTTTACCGGCAGGTAAAGTAGACCTTTGGGATTCATTTGATGATACCGATGGTCCACACTTTAATCTTTCTGTAGACTTGAACTCCTGTACCGGATGTGGCGCTTGTATCATAGCCTGTCAGGCAGAAAACAATGTTCCGGTTGTAGGTAAGGAAGAAGTAAGAATGTCAAGAGATATGTATTGGTTGAGAATCGACCGTTATTATTCTACCAACGTTCCTGCTGAAATGGATAAGAACAAAGACAGCAAACTTTCTCAGGAAGAAGCAGTAGCTGCAAATCTGGATGTACCGGGAATGTATGGTCACGCTTTCGATATAGACAGCGGTATCCTTAACCATCCTGCAGATAACCCGGA
The DNA here is from genome assembly GCA_019104935.1 of Kaistella sp. Lineage (GTDB taxonomy): Bacteria > Bacteroidota > Bacteroidia > Flavobacteriales > Weeksellaceae > Kaistella. The sequence continues at coordinate 4,685 of JAHRWY010000240.1, read as the reverse complement.
TGTAATCTTCCAGCCGGTAATGTGCCAGCACTGTAACCACGCTCCTTGTGAAACTGTTTGTCCGGTTGCGGCAACATCGCACGGTAAGCAGGGGCAAAACCAAATGGCGTACAACAGATGTATCGGTACAAGATACTGTGCGAACAACTGTCCGTATAAAGTAAGAAGATTCAACTGGTTTACGTATAACCTTAATGATAAATTCGACTTCAATCAGAATAACGATTTAGGAAGAATGGTGCTGAATCCTGATGTTGTTGTAAGAACAAGAGGGGTGATGGAGAAATGTTCAATGTGTATTCAGATGACACAGAAAACAATTCTGGAAGCGAAGAAAGAAGGCAGAACAGTAAAAGACGGAGAATTCTCTACAGCTTGTGTGAATGCTTGTTCTACAGGAGCTATGAAGTTTGGTGATATGAACGACAAAACTTCTGAAGTTAGAGCGTTATACAGCTCTAACAGAAGATATACGTTGCTTGAGGAGATTGGTACAAAACCAAACGTTTTCTACCACACCAAAGTGAGAAACAGAAAAGAACAAAATGTTTAAATAATAAATAGGTAAAAAATGTCAGGACATTACGAAGCTCCGATAAGGGAACCTTTAATTATTGGTCATAAGACTTATCACGATATCACAGAAGATATCGCAAGACCTATCGAGGAACGCGCAGGAAAATTATGGTGGGTTTCCTTTTGGATAGCTTTAACACTATTCATCTACGGATTTGGCTGTATCGCGTACACCATTGGTACCGGTATCGGTGCCTGGGGACTTAACAGAACCAACAACTGGGGATGGGATATTACCAACTTTGTTTGGTGGGTAGGTATCGGTCACGCCGGAACCTTAATTTCTGCAGTTCTCCTCTTATTTAGACAAAGATGGAGAATGTCGGTAAACCGCTCCGCAGAAGCAATGACGATCTTCGCCGTTGTGCAGGCAGCAATTTTCCCGGTAATTCACATGGGTAGAGTATGGGTAGGATATTGGGTTTTCCCTTTACCAAACCAGTTCGGTTCTCTTTGGACGAACTTTAACTCGCCGCTGCTTTGGGACGTATTTGCAATTTCAACGTATTTCTCTGTATCTACCGTTTTCTGGTTTATGGGATTAATCCCTGACTTTGCGATGATCAGAGACCGTGCAAAAACCCCTTGGACTAAAAGAATTTATACATTCCTGGCTTTCGGTTGGGGTGGTAAAGCAAAACACTGGCAAAGATTCGAGGAATTATCACTCGTTTTGGCAGGTTTGGCAACACCATTAGTATTCTCGGTACACACCACGGTATCATTTGACTTTGCTACATCGGTAATTAAAGGTTGGCACTCAACCATCTATCCTCCGTACTTCGTTGCGGGAGCAATTTTCTCCGGATTTGCAATGGTACAAACCCTGTTGCTTGTTGCCAGAAAAGTGGCACACTTAGAAGATTACATTACCATGTATCATATCGAAATCATGAACATTGTAATCATCGTAACGGGTGGAATGGTAACGGTAGCTTATGCCTGCGAATATTTCATCGCATGGTACTCAGGTTCAAGATACGAAGATTTCGTTTATCTGTCTCCTGGTGCTGCAACAGGTCCTTACTGGTGGGCATTCTGGGCATTAATTATCTGTAACCTGGTTATTCCTGCTTTGTTCTGGTTCAAGAAGATCCGTACAAACATTATGGCTACATTTATCATCGCATTAATCATCAACATCGGGATGTGGTTCGAAAGATTCGATATCATCGTAATCAATATCTCAAGAGATTACTTGCCAAGTTCCTGGACGATGTTTAAGCCAACAATTATTGACGTAGGGGTATTCCTAGGAACAATAGGCTTCTTCGGAGTGTTATTCTTACTCTACGCCAGAACATTCCCTGTAATTGCTCAGGCCGAATTGAAGACTATTTTGAAAATCTCAGGTGAAACTTATAAAGCAAAAGAAGAAGAAGATGAGCACCACTAAAAAAGTTTACGGTATTTATGCCGATGATGACGATTTGTTGAACGGCGTACATGCCTTCAATGATAAAGGAATCAAAATCGACGAAGTGTACACTCCGTTTCCGGTTCATGGTCTTGACAAAGCTTTAGGGTTAAAAAAGACCAGAATTTCAGATGCTGCTTTTATTTACGCAGTATACGGTGTAACCATAGGTATTTTAGTTACTTGGTACACAATGAACCGCGACTGGCCTCAGAATATCGGTGGTAAACCAGCTTTCGAATGGTCCAGAAACATGCCTGCATTCGTAGTTCCTATGTTCGAATTAATGGTATTTTGTGCAGCACACATGATGTCGCTTACCTTCTTGGTAAGAAACAAAATGTATCCAGGTTGCCCGCCACAAAATCCAGATCCTAGAACTACCGATGATAAGTTTATGATGGAATTTGTAACTGATGATGTAGAATCTGTAAAACAAATCCTGATAGATACCGGTGTAGAAGAAATTACAGTAAAAGATGCTTAGAATGAAACCCTGTAAAACGGTTCCATTTGATTATAAAAACAATAAAATTGTCCAAATGACAAAGAATATATTTAAAATTACAGCCATCTTAGGATTTGCAGCAATTTCATTAAGTTCTTGCAGCAAAGAAAATCCGCCATTGGTTTATTTTCCTGATATGTACTTTCCGGTAGCATACGATCCTTTGATGAAAGCTGAAGATGCATATTCAGACCACGAGAATGAAATCCCTGCTTTTGTTAAAAATAACGGAGCTACAGGATTAAGTCCGGTAAATGGGACTGTTGCCCAGAATAAAGATGGTGTTGCAGATGAAGCAATGAATACTGCTATGACGCCAGATCAGTATAATGGGGGCTACGATGCTTCTAAACTGGTTAACATTTCACCATTGAATTCTGCCAATCAGGCAAAAGATATTGAAAGAGGTAAACTTCTGTATAATCAGGCTTGTGCAGCATGTCACGGTACAGGCGGAGACGGTCAGGGACCAATTGTTGCCAGCGGCGCTTATGTAGGTGTTCCTAATTATGCTGACCGCCAAATTACCGTAGGGTCTGTTCATTATGTAATTACTAACGGTAGAAATGCCATGGGTTCTTATGCAGGACAATTGAAACCTGGTGACCGGTGGAGAGTTGCAATGTATGTAATGAATGCCTTCAAAGGAGGAATAGCTCCCGCAGCTGCTGGGGATGTAGCTCCTGCTACTGAAGCAACAGCTGCTACTGCTTCTGCGAGTGTATCAACTAGTCCTAAAAAATAAAAAGAAATTAAAATGTATAGTTTTTCACCTAAATTAAGATTATATTCAATCATATTTATCGCTTTGGGATTAGTGCTTTTTGGAGTAGGTTACTTTATGAATCACGGTATCGACGATGCAAGAATTGAACAAATGATGGAGGCAGTACACGCCGGTGGTAATCACGCACCTACCCATTCAAGTGAAATGGTAGGGCCACAGGACCATCAGGCGCATTTGGACCATGCCAAACTTCAGGTTCATAACCAGCCTTTGGCAGCAATTCATACCGTTGCGGTATTTCTGTTTGCGCTTAGTTGCTGTGCATTGTTTTTCTATTCGATCCAAAATGCCGCGCATGCAGGTTGGTCCATCATTATTTTAAGAGTAATGGAAGCTATTGCATCATTTATTCCTTATGCCGGTGCCATTTTGATTATTATTATGTTGCTGAATGCAAGTCATCAGGGACACCTTTTCCACTGGATGGATCCTGAATTGACAACTCCGGGCGATGCGCATTTCGATGCAATACTTTACGAGAAGAAAATATTCTTAAATATTCCTTTCTACGCATTCAGAACTGTTCTTTATGTTGTTGGAGCATCTTTCTTTGCCTGGAAACTAAAAAGCCTTTCAAAGAAAGTTGACGAAACAAAAGACAGAAAAGTATACGCTTCTTATTACAACTGGAGCGTGGGATATATCGCTTTCTTCGGTTTTGCATCTGCAGCCTGGGCTTGGGATTGGTTGATGTCGATTGATCCACACTGGTACTCTACCATGTATATTTGGTATGCGATGGTAAGTACTTTAGCTTCTGCTGTTGCGGCGATCATTCTGATCAGTGTATATCTGAAGAAAAAAGGGGTTTTACCACAGTTCAATGATAATCACCTGCACGATTTAGGAGTTTTCCTTTTCGCGACCAGTATGCTTTGGTCTTACACATGGTTCTGTCAGTTTATGCTTTACTGGTATGCCAACGTACCGGAAGAGGTTAACTATTTCTTCGGAAGGTTTAAATACTATGGACCTACATTCCTGCCAATGCTTATTCTGAACTTCCTTATTCCATTATTGGTACTGGTAGGTTCAAGCATCAAAAGAAACTATACCGTAGTAACAACCGTTGCAGTAATTGTACTTGTAGGTCACTGGCTCGATTATTTTAATATGGTGATGCCAGGTACCGTAGGACCTTACTGGAAAACGCCGGAAGTATTTATCTTAAATCTGGGATCTGTTTTGTTTGGAGTTGGTTTGTTTGTACTTGTAGTTTTAACTGCACTTTCAAAAATGAAATTAATTCCGGAAGGCAACCCTTACGTGAAAGAATCAAAAATTTACGAATATCCGTTCTAATTTTCTATAGATCGTTCAATAAAAAAATCCCGGCTTTGTGTCGGGATTTTTGTTAAATTTGTATCTAAACCTCATCTTATGAAGCATTTTTTTCT
>JAHRWY010000227.1:0-8228 GCA_019104935.1 Kaistella sp. | reverse complement strand
TGAAGTTCAAAAAGGATCTCATCCGAAGCATTTGCGCTTCCGCCAGGGCTGTTTATTCTGAAAACCACAGCTTTGATTTTATCGTTGTCAGTTAGTTTTTTGATTTCCTTTACGAAGTTTTCAGCGTAAACTGCATCGAAGCCTTCTCCGTTATAAATAGCTCCTGATGCGTATAAAACGGCAATCTGGTCGTCTTTTTTAAAGTTTTCTTCTTCATAGGAACTGATGTATTTGCTGAAAGAAATTTTGTTAAGCTTATCTTTTTCTTTTATTTTAAGTTTAGCTCTTATAAGGTCATCATATTCGGTTTTTTGAATCAACCGGTCGGCAAGTTTATACTGCAGGCTCAAATCCGGAATGATGCCGTAAAGGCTGTCAACCACAGTTTTGAACTGGTTTACATCCATTTTTCTTGATGCAGCAATTTTATTTGAATTATGAGACCATAAATCATTCAGCATCGTAGAAATCTGCTCTCTGTTTTCCGGCGACATATCGTCTCTCATAAAAGGTTCAACGGCAGATTTATATTTTCCGTGACGAATGATTTCTGTCCCGATTCCGAATTTTTCGGTAAAACTTTTCATGTAAAGTACCTCTGTGCTTAGACCTTTAAGTTCGATGCCACCTGCAGGATTTAGGAAATATTGCTCCGCTACAGAACCTAAATAATATGCAGGTTGGGATACATTATTGCCATATGCATACACAAATTTACCGGTTTTTTTGAAGTCTTCCAATGCAGCACGTACGGCATCCAACTGCGTCATGCCCGCACGCAGTCCGTCGGTTTCAATGCTTATTCCCTTGATCTTATCATCGGTTTTTGCTTTTCTTATTGCCTCTACGATATCATACACCATCACATTGTTTTCTTTCTCACTGAAATCGAAAATATCTTTGTTATCTTCGGCAGGACTGTCGATAATATTTGTTTTAAAATCCAAAGTAAGTACAGAATTGTCTTTAATGGCAGATTTTTTGTTACCGCTAAAAGCAGATACGGCAACCAGCATCACCAAAAACATAAAAAAAAGTCCGCCAATCAGCATAATTGCTACTATATTTGCTAAGACATTTTTAAAAAAACTTTTCATAATCTTTATATATTTCAGGATATGTCGCAGCAATTGGTCACTTTGTTACTCGGAAGCAATTTAGATTTTCCGGAACGAAATATAGAGACTGCAATCAGCAAAATAGAAAAGGAACTTGGTAATGTTGTTGGGCGCAGTGAAATTTTACGCACAAAACCTGTAGAATTTGTTAGTAATAATATTTTTTGTAATATTGCATTGCATATAAAAACACAATTTTCTCCCATAAAACTGCTGAATTTAATAAAAAAAATAGAGTTTGAAATGGGTAGAACAGAAGATTCATTGATAACGAAAGGGTATATAGACAGGGTTATTGATATAGATATTGTCTTTTATGGGAACTTGAATTTTAATTGCAGCAGATTAATAATTCCTCACGAAAAACATGTTAAAGAACGTGAATTTTCTAAAAAATTGTTATTAAGTATCAGAAAACATTAAAAACATAAATATGAAATTAGGTTTATTTTTAGCATTTTTTCTGCCTATTGCTTTCTATGCCCAAGATGGCACTTCTATAGCGGATAATCAGAAATATCCAAACACGTTTTCTAACGGTTCTGCCAATGTTTACAACTTCAATAATTCATCGAGGAAATTCAATGATTGGGCAGTCTCGGTTGGTGGAGGTGCAGCATTGATGGCAAAAGCTGATTTAACATCTTTCTATGGTGATGAAATTAACTGGGGCTGGAACGCATACGTAAGTTTGGACAAACAGATTACACATACCTTTGGTCTTGGTCTACAATACCAAATGGGAGAATCGAACCAGCGTGGGCAATTACCCGGTGCTGCGGGCATTAAGGCAGGTGTTGCCGATGCATGGACAAAGTACCACCAAGTATCTTTACTGGGAGACATTAATTTTTCTAACCTTCTTCGGAGAGTTGATAACAACTCGACTTTCCGCTGGGCACTTCACGGTTATGCAGGTATAGGATTTCAGGGTTACGAAACTTTACTGCTGGATCAGGACATTTCCAATTATAATCCAAGAACATTTCCGCTTACGGTGGACCAGAAATTGGGACTTAATTCCTTTTTCTATCAGGGAGGTCTGGGTCTTAAGTACAAAGCATCTAAGTTGATAGATCTGGAGCTCAGAACCATGTACATCATGAGTGGAGATGAAGAATTTGACGGTGGTGGAGACCGAAGAGATACCAATTCCCCAAGAATTAACTATAACCTTATCAATGATTCTTATAGTGATGATCTACTTACTGTAAACCTGGGACTATCATTTAAATTAGGAAAACACATGACCCACTTGGCATGGCACGATCCTTTACAGGAAGCTTACAACAGAACTACGGCTCTTGAAAACACGCCGGACGAATTTATTGTTTGTGAAAAAGGCGATAAGGATAATGACGGGGTTTGCGATGATTGGGACAGACAGCTTGATACTCCTGCCGGCGCAAGAGTGGATGGTGCAGGTGTAGCACTGGATATGGATTTAGACGGGATTATCGACTTGTACGATCAGTGTGTAACCGTTCCCGGACCTGTTGAGAATAATGGCTGTCCGTCTGGTGCCGCTGTAAATGTAAATACTGGTAACACCACAGGACAATAATAAACATCACATTACAAATAAATAAATTATGAAACTAAATTTAACAAGCTTTGCTTTAGCACTAGTCTTACCTACTGCTATCTTTGCACAAGATACAGTTGCAGTTTCTACTGAAGGTTATCCTAATACTTTTACCTCAGGGTCTGCAAATGTTTCTCCCTTTACTCAGGAATCTAAGAGATTTAATGATTGGTCAATTTCTGCTGGAGCCGGTGTTCCGCTGGTACAGTCTGCCGACCTAACTTCAATTAAAAACGGAAACGGCAAAAACGTATTTGGATATTCTGCATATTTAAGTATCGATAAAGCAATTACCCATGCTTTTGGCTTGAATTTGCAGTACGACAGAGGTGAAACCAGACAGGGATGGTTCAATACCAAAACAGATAATGCAACGGGAACAGGAAATCCATACCAGGATGTAGGAGCAAGAACACAATACGATGCAATCTCATTATTGGGAGATATCAATTTTTCAAACTTATTGAGAAGAGTTGATAACAAATCACCTTACAGATGGGCATTGCATGGTTATGCTGGTATCGGTACCTTAGCGTACAGAGCTTATCTTGAAGATGCTGCAGGACAAAGATTAATGACAGAGATTAAACCTTTCAAGCTGAGCTCGATGTTCGGTCAGGCAGGTGCAGGGTTGAAATATAAAGTAAACAGAAAAATTGATATTGAAGGACGTGTAATGTACTTTGTAACCGGAGATGATGAATTCGATGGAGGCGGCGAACAATACAGCCCTATCAACCAGCGTGAAGATCAGGTTTCCGATAATTTCTTCAACGCTACCTTAGGACTTTCTCTTAAATTAGGCAAGCACCAGTCTCACCTGATGTGGCACGATCCGTTACAGGAAATCTATTACAAACTTGATGTTTTGGCTGACAGAAACCAGGATGTTGAAGTATGTAAAAAAGGAGACGCTGATAACGACGGAGTTTGCGACGATTGGGACAGACAGCTTGATACTCCTGCAGGTGCAAGAGTTGATGGAGCAGGGGTAGCACTGGATACAGATTTAGATGGAGTAATCGATCTTTATGACAAATGTGTTACCGTGCCAGGTCCTGTGGAAAACAACGGTTGTCCTACAGGTGGAACAGTTACAGATAACACAAGAACTTTAGAAGGTATCGAATTTGATTTGGATTCTGATAGAATTCTTCCTTCAAATACACCAATTCTTAATAACGCTGTAAACTATATCAACTCTTCATCCGGTTCTTACAATGTTATCGGAGGTACAGATACAAGAGCTTCAGATGCTTACAACCAGAAGCTTTCAGAAAGAAGAGCGAATTCTGTTAAAAACTATCTCATCCAGAATGGGGTAGAAGCAGGTAAACTTGAAGCGATCGGTAGAGGTGAAAAAGACCTGAAATATCCGGAGTGCGACCCAGCTACAAAATGCCCTGAATGGAAAAACAGAGCAAACAGAAGAGTGTACTTCGAAGCTAAATAATTCTCAGTAATTATCATATTAAAGCCACGCATTGCGTGGCTTTTTTTGTTTTATGAATTTTGTTTCTGTAATTTTACTCCATGATTTCTTCCCAGAATTTTCACCGGCTAAAGTTCGATACCTTAAAACATTTTTGGGGTTACAGCACATTCCGAGATTCTCAGGAAGAGATCATCGATACAGTAATTTCGGGTAAAGACTCATTAGCGCTGCTTCCTACAGGTGGAGGCAAGTCACTCTGTTATCAGCTTCCGGCACTGCTTTTAGAGGGCACATGTCTTGTGATCTCGCCGCTTTTGGCTTTAATGAAAGACCAGGTTTATCAGCTTAAAAATAACGGGATTGAAGCCGAATATCTGTCATCTGAACTCGATGAATTCGATGCTGAAACCATCTTTAACCGATGCAAGGAAGGACTTACCAAATTGCTTTATGTGTCTCCGGAAAGACTTACCAACAGAACTTTTCTTCAGAATCTCGAAGAAATTCAGATTTCATTTATTGCGGTAGATGAAGCACACTGTATTTCGGAGTGGGGACAGGATTTCCGCCCAAGTTATCAGCACATCAAAGATTTTCGTACCCATTTTAAAGAAATTCCATGCCTGGCGCTAACAGCAACGGCAACTCCGAAGGTTCTTCAGGAAATTCAGGTCAAACTCAATCTAAAGAATCCCGAAATTTTCAAAAAAAGTTTTCGCCGGACCAATATCAAAATCATTTCAGATAAAATTTCAGATAAATATCAAAGAATTTTAAACCTGCTGAAATATAACAACTCATCGGGAATCGTCTACGTAAGGACAAGAAAAGAATCTGAAGAGTTGGTAAAGTTTCTGCAAAGCAACAAAATCCAGAATGTTGATTTTTTCCACGCAGGATTGCCCGCAAAAGAAAAAAATGCAAAACAGAATTTCTGGCTGAAAAGCCAGCAGCATGTATTAATTTCTACCAACGCTTTCGGGATGGGAATCGATAAGGATAATGTACGGTTTGTCGTACATTTTTCTCCACCGCAGTCTTTGGAAAATTATTATCAGGAAATCGGGCGGGCAGGTCGCGACGGGCAGCCGTCTTCAACGTTTCTGTTCTGGAATGAGCAGGAACTTGCAAATTTTGATCAGATCTTACGGAACCAAACACCCACGAAACAGGAGTTTTACAATATCGTTTCTTATCTCTATTCCAGTTTTCAGATTGCTGAAAATGATTTGCCGGAAAATGTATTTCAGCTCCACGTTCAGAAAATTCAGAATTTTACCAAAACTTCCCTGGCGAAAATTAAAAATGTACTGAATTTTCTTCACAACCAGGAAATTGTTTTTTTCAACAATAACCGTTCGCTTTCTTCTCTGGAATTAAAAATTAATCCTGAAGAGCTCGATCTGCTGGCAAAAAAGGATGCATATTTTATAGAACTTCTGCTTCGGAATTATTCCGGACTTACGACCCACAAAATCCTCTTCAGCGAATTCACCCTCAGTAATAAGATGAATGTTGACCCGCATCTTATAAGAGAGCGGATTAAGGAACTGCAGCAGAAAAATTATCTGGAATATATCGATGGTGCACTGGCGAGCATCAAATTCCTTAAACACCGGGACGACCGCGCCATTAAAGGAAAATACTGGAATCTTTTTGAGCAGATTCAGAAAAATAAACTTCAGAAGTGGGAAGAAATGAAGTTTTTTGTACAGGATACCGATTTCTGTAAAATGAAACTTATTCTGTCTTATTTCGGTGAGAAGAATGTTAAAAACTGCTGTAACTGTACAGTATGTGAGAAAGAGAAAGAAGGCGTTTTCGGAAGAAATATCTCCCAGGAAATCATCGAAATCCTCAAACAGAAACCCTCCAGCATCGAAGAGGTTGCCATCAGATTAAATTACTACGAAAAGGAAAATATCCTTGAAAATCTTATCTATCTGCTGGATTCCGGAAAAGTAAAAATGCTGAATTTCCGGACTTACGCATTGAATGAGTAAGCATAATTTTGCCTAAAACTTTAAATAAAAATGAAATCATTAAAAGTCATATTTTTCGGGACTCCCGAGTTTGCAAAAACCTCGCTTCAGGCGATTCACCAATCTCAACACAAAATTGTCGGGGTGGTAACCGTTGCCGATAAAGCAAGCGGACGCGGACAAAAAATTCATGAATCACCCGTGAAAACTTTCGCCGTAGAAAATCATCTGCCGGTTTTTCAGCCTGAAAAATTAAGAAATCCGGAATTTTTAAAAAGTATAAAAGATTTGGATGCTGACGTTTTTGTAGTGGTAGCCTTCAGAATGATGCCTAAAGTTTTATTCGAAATGCCAAAATTAGGAACTTTCAACCTTCACGCATCGCTTCTTCCGGATTACCGAGGCGCGGCTCCGATTAATTATGCCGTAATTAACGGGGAAAAGAAAACCGGCGCAACCACCTTTTTTATCAATGAAAGAATTGATGAGGGTAACATTCTTCTTCAGCAGGAAATCGAAATTTCACCAGAAGAAAATGCGGGCGAACTTCACGACCGTTTAATGGAAATGGGCGCAAAACTTGTTGTGGAAACTTTAGACGGATTGGCGGAAAATTCAATCGAGGAAAAACCGCAGCCTGATGTTGAGCATCCGAAAAATGCTTTTAAAATCTTTAAAGAAGATACCAGAATCGACTGGACAAAAGACGCTGAAACAGTTCATAATTTCATCCGCGGAATGTCGCCTTATCCTTGTGCGTTTACGACTTTGAAAATTGGCGGGGACGAAAAAACCCTGAAAATTTATAAAGGTAAATTTGAGGTGCTGCCGCACGGAAAAACTCCGGGAAGTTTAGAAATTGACAAACATTCTTTTAAAATTTTTGCCAAAAACGGAATTTATTATCCGGAAGAATTACAGCTTGAAGGTAAAAAACGGATGAATTTAAAAGATTTTCTTAATGGTTTCCGGCAGTTTGATACCATTTCCAGGTAAATTTAATTTCTGTTTTTAAGTAAAATCCAGCCTTTGTAGGATATCGGAATTTGTGTGTCCGGTTCCGTCCAGTTCAGGACATACCAATAATTAGCGGTGGGTAAAGTTCTGCCGCTGAGTTTTCCGTCCCAGATAAACTGATTCTCTTTCGAGGTGAAAACCAGGCTGCCTAACCGGTCGAAAATCTGTAGGCTAACGTTGTCTTTAATCCTCAGATCCGAATAATCAAGCACATCATTGATTCCGTCGCCATTTGGCGTAATAACGTTAATCAAATTAATGATCAGAAATTCCTTTTCTACGGTTTGGCATTTTTTTGCATCCCGAACATATATTTTTTGCAGTCCACGCGGAATATTTGTAAATACATTAGAATTCTGAAAAGTGATATTGTCTAAGGAATATTCGTAAGGTTGAAGTCCACCGCTTACAAAGACTGTAGCCGTATTTCCGGAAACATCGATGTTGGTAATCTGAGGTAACGTTGAGGCTGTAACTTTTACTGTTTGTCGGTAAACGCATCCATTAGAACCTAAATCAACCCAATATTCTCCTACGCCAACATTATTTATTTCTTGGGTAGTTTCGCCGGTGCTCCATGTATAAGAATCGAAGCCGGGACCTGCGTCTAAACTCGTTGTGGCATTGCTGCAGATCACTTTATCCTTTAAATCATCCGATTTTTTGGATGATTTAAAGTTTAGGCTTAATGTCGCTACATTCGGACAGGCCGATAAACTCTCGATTCTGATTCCAAAAACTTTCGAATTACTGATTATTTGATTTTCTGGAATGGGATTCACCTTGTTTCTAGCATCTTGCGGAGAATTGTAAAATGTTACATTCGCCTGCGCTGAAGATGTAAACCGTGTTTGATAATTTTTCAGATCAACACTGATGTTTCCATCACGGTCGTTGTCGCATACATCATCAGAAAAAGAATTAGTGATCAAGGGTGTTTTGTTGCCAATTTTAAGAATGATTTCACCAAATTCCGGGTTACAGCCGAAAGCGCTTTCAATTCGAATGTAAATAGGTGTGTCGGCGGTGAGGAGCCAGCCGTTCTGTAGTTCTGTTCCCGGAGTTCCTGCCTGCGCATCTGACTTTTTAAG
>JAHRWY010000161.1:0-2767 GCA_019104935.1 Kaistella sp. | reverse complement strand
ATCGGTATCCGCGAGCGGAAGATTTTTTAAAACCCTGTACAGCTGTTCGAACTGTGAATTTGAGTTCCCTTCCTGCGTCTGATGGCCCGAATTGTGTAGTCTCGGCGCGGTTTCATTCACCCAAACTTCACCCTTTTTGTCGAGGAAAAGCTCAATGGCAAAAAGTCCGGGAGAATTGGCCGCCTTGATGAATTTCTTCACGATTTGCTGAATTTGTTGCTCCACATTTTCTGAAATATGCGCCGGACAGATATTAAAATCCAGAAGATTAAGTTTGGGATCTGCCACCATTTCGGTAACCGGAAATGTTTTGGTTTCGCCGTTTTCATTAATGGCAACAATTACAGAAAGTTCTTTTTCGATATCAACCAGACTTTCTAAAACAGAAGGCACGTTCCACAATTTTTTCAGATCTTCTTCGGTTCTGAGGACCTGCACGCCCTTCCCATCATAACCACCGGCATTCATTTTCTGAACAAAAGGCAGCGGAAAATTCGCTTCGGATGTATTCTGGATAATCTGAAATTCCGGACTTGGAATATCGTGTTTTAGATAAAACTCTTTCTGGAGAATTTTTTGCTGGATAATCTGAATAATTTCGGGACCTGGAATTACCTTAATACCACATTCGCGAAGTTCGTAAAGCGCATCAACATTCACATGTTCAATCTCGATTGACACTACATCCTTCCCTTTCCCGAAATTTAACACCGTATCGAAATCATCGAAATTTCCCTCGGTAAAGTTAGATATTGCATGGCAGGGGGCATCTTTGGCAGGATCTAGGGTAAACCATTCGTCATCATATTTTAATGCTTCCTGAATAAGCATCCGGCCCAACTGTCCGCCACCGAGAATTCCGATTTTCATATTTTCACTTTTTTCTTTATTGATTTATATTCCTTCCCCTGAGGTGAGGATTTCACAAAATTACGAAAAGCAATTCTTAGGGCATAAAAATGGCTTATTTATTTAAGGATTTAATTGAAAAGTGTGCAGAATAATACTTTTTAGTTTTACTTTGTATGAAATAAACTATGGAAATATTTCTCGCTATTTTGTCGGTATTGCTCATTATTCTGAGCATTCTTCCGTTTTTCAGGAACCAGCACTGGGTTTTCCGTGTCCCGGAATTCATGAAGATTCAGATTCTTGTACTGCAGGGAATCTTATTTTCATCGTCGATTATTTTTGCTGAAAAAAACTTTTGGATGTGGCTCTTAAATGCCGTGCAATTTATACTGATTCTTTATCACCTTTATATTTTAATCCGCTACACCAAATTTTACAAAAAGAAAGAAGTAAAAAAGAATTCTACTGCTTCGGCGACGGTTAAAGTGATTTCTGTGAATGTATATCAGTTCAATAAAAATTTCCAAAAACTGCATCAACTTATCGAGAAATACAGTCCCGACATCTTCATCACGATGGAAAGTAATACTGACTGGGAGCAGGCCAACCGCAAACTTGAAAAAAACTATCCTTACACAGAAAAGGTAACCCTGGAAAACACCTACGGAATGCATCTTTATTCTAAAATTCCGTTTGTAGAATCTACTGTACATTTTTTTGTAGCAGATGATGTTCCGAGCATTGAAGCAAAGTTTAAAACCGCTGACGGACATGATTTTGTTGTTTTTGCCGTACATCCGCCACCTCCAAGTCCTACGGAAGAAACCACTTCAAAAGAGCGCGACGGTGATTTGCTGTGTGTGGCGAAAAAAATTAAAGAAAACCAGATTCCGTCTTTGGTAATCGGCGATTTCAACACAGTAGCCTGGTCTGTTACCTCCATTCTTTTCCGTAAAACCAGTGAACTGATTGATGCGCGTGTAGGAAGAGGAATTTTAGCAACATTCCATGCAAAATACTGGTTTTTCCGGGTTCCGCTGGATTTGCTTTTCCACTCGCCAGAAATTTTCGTCGAAAAACTCGAAACTTTGGAACACATTGGTTCCGACCACTTCCCTATTCTCTGCCAATTTCACATCAATCTGTACGATAAAAAACAGGAAGAGGAAGTAAAAACGCTGAAACCTGAGGAGAAAGAAGTTGTGGAAGAACTTATTGAGGAAGGCATAAAAGAAGAATCAGATAACCGCGAAAAGATCGCAAAAGAATAAGCTCATTCTAAATTTTATCGATTTTAAGATATTTGAGTTTGATGAAATTCTTCTGCTCCATTTCACCAGATTTTTCCAGAACCAATGAATATTTTTCCCTCATTTCCTGAGGCAGAAGATCATTTACTTTGAAAATATCATCAACATCAACGCCGTGTTTATCGTCGATATGGCTTACCGCACCTGGGAATCCCATCGTTTTATAAAATTCGGTCTGCTTTGATCTTTTGATGACCTCCGACATTTTTTTTGCCAACCATCAAATGCTGCTCATGAAACTCCTCGAAAAAACCGGCTTTATACCCGCCAAGATTGACGAAAAATAAATGATTTTCGGATTTCTCACTGTCTTTTGCCACAATTTTAATTTCGTAGCCATCAACAAATTTCACTTCCTGATAAGCATCAAGATGAAGATCGCTGCCCGCTTCCGGCCAGAATTCTTTGATGTAAGGAACTAAATCTTTCAGCTTTTTAGCGATGCCAAAAAAAACATCGTGCTGTTCGATTGTCCTGCCGTTAACAGAAGCGCCGAGAAGGATATAAAACAATTTCATCTTTTAAGCTTCGTAAAATTCCAGCGGCAAAGCATCGGGATCCTGGGTGAAAAAAAATTTCCGGTCTGTAAATTCATCCACGCGGAT
>JAHRWY010000136.1:0-8881 GCA_019104935.1 Kaistella sp. | reverse complement strand
ATTTTATTGATTTTGTCGGCATACACCCGAAGCGCCTCAATCAGTCCGAAATCATTTAATAAATTGGGTGCGAGATTATTTGCAATTTCCCGGGTGCTTCTGATAGATTCATGCAGAAGATCATCGGTCATTCTGATAAATTCCTGTTGCTCTACAGGTTTTTCCATTCTGGCAGAAATAAGTTCAAGGTAAATTTTTGCGGTAGAGAGCAGTGGTCCTAAGCCATCATGTAAATCTTCAGAAAACCGCTGTCTTTCGCGCTCTTCTGTTTCGATGGTATTCCGCAAAATGCGCTGTTCTACCTCTTTCCGGTCTGTAATATTCCTTACAACGACAATAAAGCCTTTGGATTTCCCATCGGAATCGCTGATTTTTGCGGTACGAAGCTCTCCTGAGAAGGTGCTGCCATCTCTCCTCTGTAGAATTACATGGATATCCTTGCTTGTATTCTGGGAATTCGGGAGTTTGAAATTTTCAGTGACGCGGGCCCGGTCGGTTTTCACAATCCAGTTGTTGATATGGGTTCCGGTAATCAGGCTTTCATCTGAAATCCTGAATAGTTTTTTACTTTGGCGGCTTGCGAACAAGATGATTCCGTCGGCATCTATTTTGAAGACGGCGTCGGGCGAGGCGCTGATGAGTTTTCTGTATAACTGTTCGCTTTCGATCAGGGCAAGTTCGGCCAGTTTGCGCTCGGTAATATCCTGAATGTTTCCCTGGATCAAAATAATATTCCCCAAAGAATCCCTTGTGATTTCAGCATATACACTGATGTATTTATCTATGCGTCCATCTTCCGCTGTTCTGAAATCAAATACCAAATGCCGGGCATCATTATTAAATTTCCTGCGAAGAATATCAATAATTCCGGAGCGGTCGTCGGGATGAACAGTCCGCAAAACCGTGATCCAGCTCATGTTCTCACTATCCTGTCTTAAGATCACAGGAAGTTCACCGGACCAGCTCAGGTTATTATTTACCAAATCCCAGTCCCAGCTGCCCAATTTTCCTATTCTTTGGGCTTCAGTAAGCTTAGACTGATTCACAAGCAGTTCGTGAGTTCTTTTCTTAACCAAAACTTCGAGGTCTGAACTCAGTCTTTTCTTCACCTGAAACCTGTAGAAGAGGATAACCACAATAATCAGTACAAGGATCGAAAGGAAAATAAAAGAATTCTTTAAACTTCGCTGTTTCGCGATCTGAAGCTTCTGGAGCACGTTTTCTTTTTCTTTTCGCTCAGTCTCGTATTTCACCTGCATTTCGGCGATGGAGGTTGTATTCTGGTTTGTGAAAATGGCATCTTTGGTCTCCTCGTATTTATGGAAAAAGTTATCGAACTGTGTGTAATTTCCTACTGCACTGTAATATTTGGTGAGTGAACGGTAGCTGAAAAGCAGGATGTCGCGGTTCTGCAGCTCTTCCGCAGCCTGCAAAGCATTCGTGAAATATTCATACGCCTTGCTGTAGTTTTTCATCAGTAAATAGGTTTCCCCGATAGAATTGGAGATATAGGAGATCTCCCATTTCCGACCCATCATTTTATTGATCTTCAGCGCTTTTTCATCATACTCCAAAGATTTGCTGTATGCACCGTTCTTGCGGTAGAGCTGGGCCAGATTATTGTAAGAACTGCTCAGGGTAGGGGAATCCTGAAGACTCTCGAGTAACGCGACGGATTGATTTAAAAGCACATACGCTGTATCGACTCGATTGTTGGAAACGTAGAGGCTGCCCATATTGTTAAGGATGGCTGCCTCTCTTTTCCGGTCGCGGTTTTTACGGGCCAGTGCGAGTGCACGCTTGTAGTAGATGATTGCCTCTGAAACATTATTAAGGTTATAATAGACATTGGCAATGCTGTTAAGGGTATGACCGATTTTCTCTGCATCTGACATTTTCTCCCTAATTTTCAAAGACTGGTATAAATAATCGAGGGATTTCTTGAAATCGTTGGCGTAGAAATAGGAAATGCCTAAATTCTGAAGGGCATCGCCTTTTTCCATTTGGGATTTTCTGGAATCAGCAAGTTTTAGTGCCTGATCTGCGTAAAATACACTGCTGTCCGGGGATATTTTGCGGTACGATACGCTTAACCGGTTATATATCGAAATCTGTCTGGGATCATCTTCGGATTTATGATGTAATTCTTTTTTTAAACTGTCTATTATAGACTGGGTAACGGGCGATTGTGCAAACATGAAACCGGTGGAAAGGAAAAACATCAACACCATCGCCATAGAACAGTAACTCTGAAAACCGAAAAAAAGATGTTTAATTTTTACCACAATGCATAATTGACGGGATAATATTACATAAAAAATAGTCAAGTTGCAATCTTATTTTCAAGTGTCTGTTTTGATTAATCTGCATTAAGTAAAAACGGCATGAAAGCGTTGAAACGGGAACCCGACTGCATGTTTTTATTGAATGATTTTTTGTTTAATATCCGAACGCTATAATCCGTACAAAACGTGTCATTACCTGTACTTTAATCTTACGTGACAAAGCATTATTCTCCCGCATCTCTGGAAATCATCACATTCAAAGTTCTAAAAAAATACCGCCTCAAATGAGGCGGTTTCCTGTTTAATTGTGAATCTGAAACAAAATTCTCACCACAGCGAGTTAGGCTTCGTCACAGGTCAGCAACCAGATGTCACAAAAAATCCGCTCAGCAGGCTGAACGGATTGTAAATTTCAATAGAAGTGGACTAAATTATCCTTTTGCGCCTCTTTCGATACGTTTTCTTTCGTTTTCGGAAAGGATTTTCTTACGCATACGGATGAAGTTCGGGGTTACCTCGATGGCTTCGTCGCTTTGGATGTATTCCATACATTCTTCAAGAGAGAATAAGATTTTCGGAGCGATGCTGCCGTCTTTGTCTTTTCCTGATGCACGCATGTTGTTCAGCTGTTTTGCTTCAACGATGTTTACAACCAAATCGCCAGGTTTGTTCTGCTCACCGATGATCATACCTTCGTAGATTTCCTCACCCGGATCAACGAAGAACTTACCTCTGTCCTGAAGTTTTGCGATAGAGTATTCAGTAGCCGGTCCCTGACCTTTACTTACCAAAACACCTACCTGTCTTCCAGGAATTGCTCCTTTGAAAGGCTTGTAATCTACAAAACGGTGGGCCATAATCGCTTCACCAGCTGTAGCAGTAAGCATTTGCGAACGCAATCCGATCAAACCTCTTGAAGGAATTTCGAATTCCATGTGCTGCATTTCGCCTTTGGTTTCCATGATATGAAGATCACCTTTACGCTGTGTGGCAAGGTCGATAACTCTTGAAGCATATTCTTCAGGCACGTCAACCACCATTGATTCATAAGGTTCGCATTTAACGCCATCGATTTCTCTAAGGATTACCTGTGGCTGCCCGATGGTCATTTCATAACCTTCTCTTCTCATGGTTTCGATCAATACCGAAAGGTGAAGGATTCCACGACCGAATACCAGGAATGTGTTGGCATCTTCTGTTGGCTCAACTCTTAATGCAAGGTTTTTCTCCAACTCTTTCATCAGCCTTTCTTTCAGGTGATTTGAAGTTACATATTTACCGTCTTTTCCGAAGAAAGGAGAGTTGTTGATGGAGAAGGTCATGTTCAAAGTAGGCTCATCGATTGCTGTACGTGGCAATGGATCCGGATTTTCAAGATCAACGAATGAATCCCCAATCTGGAATTTATCGAAACCTACGATCGCGCAGATATCACCTGCTTTTACTTCCTGAACTTTCTTTTTACCAAGACCTTCGAAAACGTATAATTCTTTTACTTTTCCTTTGATGATGTTGCCGTCTTCCTGTGCCAGACCAATCCATTCCGATTCTTTTACAGAACCCTGGGTGATTTTACCGATGGCGATTCTCCCAAGGAAAGAAGAGAAATCCAGAGAAGTGATTTGCATTCTCAGCGGACCTTCTTTCGCTTCCGGAGCAGGTACGTGCTCTAAAATACCGTCTAATAACGGGAAAATATTTTCAGCAGGCTCTAATGAAGTGTTGAACCAACCCTGTTTTGATGAACCGTAGAATGTAGGGAAATCAAGCTGTTCTTCGGTAGCGTTAAGGTTGAAGAACAGATCGAATACCTGATCGTGAACTTCATCCGGACGGCAGTTTGGTTTATCAACTTTATTGATAACCACAACCGGTCTTAGACCTAATTCCAAAGCTTTCTGAAGTACGAAACGCGTCTGCGGCATCGGCCCTTCGAAGGCATCTACCAAAAGCAGAACCCCGTCGGCCATTTTCAGTACTCTTTCAACCTCACCACCGAAATCGGCGTGGCCCGGTGTATCGATTACGTTAATTTTGGTGTCTTTATAAGTTACCGAAATGTTTTTTGAAAGGATGGTAATTCCACGCTCTCTTTCAAGGTCATTATTGTCCATGATAAGGTCACCAGATTCCTGATTTTCGCGGAAAACACTGGTGGCGTGAATGATTTTGTCGACCAGCGTAGTTTTTCCGTGGTCAACGTGCGCAATGATTGCGATATTTCTAATGTTTTGCATAATCGTTTTTTGACGGTGCAAAAGTAATCTTTTTTACCGGATAATTTGCAAAGTGATATAGAATTAACAGAAATTAATAGAGAAAATTAAGGAAAGTTTAATTGAGGTCTCAGAAGAGGGTTTGATTTTCGGGGTATCTGTTGTGATCAGATGAGTATTCCGCAGCGTCAGTGCATGCAAAAAGCGGCTTCATCGGCCGCTTTGGGAACAGATTGATATGTAAATCTAGTTCTGCCTTAAGTATGAATAAAGATCATCTTTTAAATGAACTCTTTTTTTGCGTAAATCGGTTAAGTGTTCGTCGGTAGTGTGATTCTGTTCTCCTTCTTCGTAATGCTGAATGAGCGCGTTTACTTCTTCATAATTCACATACATTTTTCTGAAATCGTTGTCATTCAGCTTCAGGACATTGATTTTGTCTTCGTATTCAGGAAATTCGTGGGTTAGGTTGTGGTTTTCCATGACTTTAAATTTTAGGAATTTTGATAGATTAAAGTTAAGGAAAATATTAAACCAACGGTACATGAAAATTATCACATCTTTAAAGCCAGCACAAAAATAAACGCTAAAGTTCTGAGGCTTTATCGTTGGTAATTGTTGGCGTTATTTTTTGGTTGTTATATGAATTTCGTCGGCTTTGCTGCCGTTGTATCCTTTCTTATAAACATTCATTCTTTCGATGCGGTTGGGTGACAGGCTGTTCATTTCTTCTTTCGTAACAAGTTTTCCGTCAATATAAAAGTTCACTTCTTTATCCTGATTGTGGAAAACAATATCCGCAGAGTTTTTTTTCTTTGCTGCTTCTACTGCAGCTTTTTCAGCTTCTTTTATACGCAGTTGGAATTCGGGTGAATTAACCTGTTTTTCAGCTTCTCGAGCGCGTTTCTCAGCTTCTTCAATCTTCTTTTTGAACTCAGAATTTACTTTCTTTTCCATTTCTATTGCTTTACGCTCGGCTTCCTGAATCTTTTTCCTAAATTCGGGTGAGTTGTAGAGTCGGTCGGCTTCCTTCGCATGGTCTTCAGCTTCTTTAATTTTTAATTTAAAGTCGTCGGAATTATAGAAATCATCGAGCTGGGCATAGAGTTTATCCATTTCTACCTGTTTCAGTTCAAGCTTTTTCATGTTGATTTTAAAATCCTCAGAATTGAAAAGCTTATCCATTTTACCGCTGAGCTGGCTCATTTCTTTTTCAAGTTTCCTGAATTTAGGACTGTCGAAGTTGTTTTTCTTAGCCAATTTCTCGAGTTTTTTGCCTGTAAGGCTCATTTCTTTGCTGATTTTTTTTGCCTCTTCATTGTTTTTCATCAGGGCATCATTCAGCGGTTTAAGTTCTTCAGTTTTCAGCATGATTTCTTTTTCTACTGCAGGCGGAACCGGTGGAATAGGTGGTGCAACAGGAGTATCAGGAGTATCAGGAGCTGCAGGTTTTGTGATTAAGGTATCGGTCTGTACCGCAATGAACTTTTCAATTTCGAGGTTGGTTTCTTTTATTTCTCTGTTTTTTGCGTTAACAAGGTAGGCAAAGGCAATGATGAAGAGAATGGGCAATGCGAATAAACGCCGCGCATAGCTGAATCTGGTTTTTGATTTTGTGAGCATTGTGATTCTTTTTTTGAGGTTAGAACTTAGGAACGGACTCGCGGCAGGTAAGTGGTTTCCGGAAAACTGACTTGCCAAAAGCATCTGCGCAAATGCTCTCGTATCCGAGTTTTTAATGGCCTTTTTATCGGCCAGATATTCGTGTATTAAACTGATTTCTTTTTTGATAAGGTAAAAAAACGGGTTGAACCAAAAGATGGAAGTAAGAATTTCAATAAAGATTTTATCCCAGGAATGTTTCTGTTCAATATGTACCATTTCGTGCTTCAGGATTTGCTTTCCCAAATCTGAGTGCAGGGGAATGGAATTCTTCCAGAACAGATTTCTGAAGAATGAAAAAGGAGCCTCGTGAAGAGCGGTCTGGTAAAAATTAATGTCCCCGATTTTTTCTCTGGTGTATCTGCGTTTCAGCAGTTCTATTTTAAAGATTCCGTAGAGGAGTCTGGTCAGGAAAAACAGAGCAGCCACTCCAAAACCGAGAGCAGTAAACTGATAATAAAAGTGATCATGGCTTAAAGTTTTTGATTCGTTAACATTCTGTAATTTATTAAGCAACAGATAAATACTGCTGTTTACTTCAACTGTAAAATAATCTACTTTCAGAAGCGGCAGCAGCAGACTGATGACCAAAACAGCAAGCAGATAAAACCGGTTGTAATGATGAAAAGTCCTGTCTTTAAGAAACAACCGATAGTAGCAAAACATTACACCGGATGTTAAAATTACTTTCGCCAGATAAAGAAAAAAGAGTTGCATGGCTTCTATTTTTTGAGTTCGTTGAGGAGCATTTCCAGATCTTCTACACTCATTTCGTTCTTTTCGACCAGAAATGAAACTGCGTTTTTGTAAGAGCCCGCGAAATAATTCTTCACCAGGCTTTTCATTGATTTCCCACTGTATCTCTCTTTTGAAATTAAAGGGAAATACTGGTGCTGGCGACCGTGCACTTCATAATCTACAAAATCTTTTTCCTTCAGCACTTTTAATATGGTAGAGACGGTATTGGTGTGCGGTTTGGGTTCAGGAAAAAGCTCAAGGATGTCTTTAAGAAACCCTTTTTCGATCTCCCAGAGGTACTGCATTACCTGTTCTTCAGCTTTTGTTAATTGAGCAATCTGCATATCACTATTTATTTAGTGATACAAATGTAGGAATTAAATCTGTTCTTACAACTATTTTTGTAGTGATAACATTAAATTTGTTTTAAGTATTTGATTATCAGTTATAAAAATTACCAGTTATCCCAGATGTGACTTTAATATATATTATTGGGAATTTGTGTAAAAACCTTATCTTTGCACACCTTAATTTAAACTGCAACACGCCAAAAGTGTCTTGCTAAAAGCAAAAATTTATGAAATGTGGAATTGTAGGTTTGCCAAATGTAGGTAAATCAACCCTTTTTAACTGCCTGAGCAACGCCAAAGCGCAGTCTGCCAACTATCCTTTCTGTACGATTGAACCTAACCTGGGAACGGTTTCCGTGCCCGATCACCGTTTGTTCGAACTCGAAAAACTGGTGAATCCGGAAAGAGTTTTGCCCGCGGTGGTAGAAATTGTAGATATCGCCGGGCTGGTGAAAGGTGCAAGTAAAGGTGAAGGTTTAGGGAACCAGTTCCTGGCCAATATCCGCGAATGCGAAGCTATTATTCATGTATTAAGATGTTTCGAAAACGGCAATATTATTCACGTGGAAGGTTCTGTAGATCCGCTTCGTGACAAAGAAATCATCGATATCGAACTTCAGCTGAAAGATATGGAGGCGATCGGTAAAGCTGCAGAAAAAGCGAAGAAATTCATTAAATCCGGAAAGAAAGAAGATGTGTTGACCTATGAAACACTGGTTAATCTTCAGAAATTTGTAGAAGACGGTAAGAATGCGAGAGAATTCCCGATGGATGATTTTGCACAGTCTGTGATCTCTGAAATTCAGCTGCTGACCAACAAACCGGTTCTTTATGTTTGTAATGTGGATGAAAATTCCATTAAAAACGGTAACGAATGGATTGCAAAGATCGAAGAAATGGCAGCAAAAGAAAATGCAGAAGTTGTAGTGCTTGCAGCTCAGATCGAAGCCGACATCAACGAACTTGAAACTTTTGAAGAAAGACAGATGTTTTTGGAAGAGCTTGGTTTGGATGAACCCGGTGTTAACAAACTCGTTAGAAAAGCTTACGATTTACTTAAACTACAAACCTATTTCACCGCCGGCGTGAAAGAAGTACGTGCCTGGACCATTGGTCAGGGCTGGACGGCGCCTCAGGCCGCAGGCGTGATTCATAC
The DNA here is from genome assembly GCA_019104935.1 of Kaistella sp. Lineage (GTDB taxonomy): Bacteria > Bacteroidota > Bacteroidia > Flavobacteriales > Weeksellaceae > Kaistella. Next base: position 474 of record JAHRWY010000136.1, on the reverse strand, counting down.
CGACTTCGAAAAAGGATTTATCCGGGCAGAAGTGATTGGGTACGATGATTTTGTAACGTATGGTTCTGAAGCCAAAGTAAAAGAAGCCGGAAAAATGAGGGTAGAAGGCAAAGAATACATTGTGAAAGACGGCGATGTGATGCATTTCCGATTCAACGTATAATTAAAGATTTTCAGATATAAAAAAAGCAGATTTCAAGAAGTCTGCTTTTTTTATTGCGTATCTTTGATTGTATTTCTAAAGCATCAGTAATACTAAATTCTTCAGCAAAGAATATTATTGAGCCGTTTTAAGAAGCAGAATTCTCCAATGCCCTCCAAAAGTAAAAATATGTGGTTTACTAAATCCATCGAAGAGACCTTAAAAGCGCTTAACGTAAATCCCGAAACGGGGCTTAGTTCCGATGAAGCAGCCTTAAGGCTGAAACTGTTTGTACCCATCCGTCTGGAAGAAAATATGATGAAAACGGTTCT
>JAHRWY010000125.1:0-3141 GCA_019104935.1 Kaistella sp. | reverse complement strand
GAAAAGAAAATCACGGATAAAACACGTGCAATCCTTATATGTAACCCGGGAAACCCTTCCGGTTATCTTTATACAAGAGAAGAGCTTCAGAAACTTGCGAAAATTGCTCTGAAACATGATATTGTTGTAATTTCTGATGAGGTTTACCGCGAATATGTTTACGACGGAAAACACCAGGTTTCGATGTTCGATTTTCCGGAACTTGCCGAAAACTGCATCATCGTAGATTCGGAATCCAAAAGATACAGTATGTGCGGTGCCAGAATTGGCTGCATGATTACACGTTCTAAAAAAATTCATGATGCTGCGATGCTTTTTGCACAGGCAAGATTAAGTCCGGTTTTGCTGGGACAAATTGCTGCGGCAGCTGCACACCACGATGATGAAGCATACATCCGAAAAGTACGCGAAGAATATACCCACCGAAGAAATTTGTTGGTAGATTTGCTTAACGGGATTCCAGGCGTAATCTGCCCGAAACCTAAAGGTGCATTTTACTGCGTTGCTGAACTTCCTGTTGATGACACCGATGTTTTTGCACAGTGGCTTCTTGAGCATTATTCGCACAACAACGAAACAGTGATGGTGGCGCCGATGAGCGGTTTCTACAGCAATCCTGAACTTGGAAAAAAACAGGTCCGTATTGCTTATGTTTTAAAAGAAGAAGATTTGCGCAGAAGTGTGGAATTGCTGAACGACGCACTTCAGAAGTATAAACTCGAATTCAGTCTGTAGAAAACTGGGGACGGGCTTTAGCCCGTTTTCTGATTCTGAAACCTTTTGGCTTTAGCCTAAATTAGAAGTTAACGTTTGTAACGCAATGAAAATTCAGGAAAAATACTCTTTAAAAGATCTCAATACGTTTGGCGTTGATGTTTCTGCGAAATATTTCGCGGAAGTTAACGATGTTGATGACTTAAAATATGCCATCGAATTTGCTAAGATCAATCACTTTGAAATTCTCTTTTTAGGCGGTGGCAGTAATATTTTGTTCACTGAAGATTTTGGCGGCTTGGTAATAAAACTCAATTTAAAAGGAATTTCTGAAGAGTTTTTGAATGAAAATGAAGTTTTGGTCACTGCGAAAGCCGGCGAAAACTGGCATGAGTTTGTGCAGTTCTGTCTGTCTGAAAATTATGGAGGTTTAGAAAATCTTTCACTAATTCCTGGAAATGTTGGGACTTCGCCAATGCAGAATATTGGGGCGTACGGAACAGAAATTAAAGATACTTTTGTAAAGTGTAAAGTGCTGAATCTGGAAACTTTAGAAATTGAAGAATTCGATAATGAAAAATGCAGATTCGGTTACCGCGAGTCGGTTTTTAAACGAGAAGGAAGAGGAAAATATGTAATTCTGGAAGTTACTTTTCAACTCTCAAGAAAAAATCATCAGATTAAAACAGATTACGGAGCTATTACAACCGAACTTGAGAAGCTTGGCATCCAAAATCCGACGATTCAGGATGTCTCGCGGGCAGTAATCGGTATCCGCCAAAGCAAACTTCCAGATCCGCAGATTTTGGGAAATGCCGGCAGTTTTTTTAAGAACCCAACCATTCCGCTGCAGCAATTTACAGAAGTGCAGAACAGTTATCCGCAAATGCCGAACTATCCAAACGGAGAAATGGTAAAAATACCAGCAGGCTGGCTTATAGAGCAATGCGGATGGAAGGGAAAACAAGTTGGTAATGTGGCATCGCATGAACTTCAGGCATTGGTTATTGTTAACAAAACAGGCAATGCAACAGGCAAGGAAATTTATGATTTCTCAACCATGATTATTGAATCTGTGAAAGATAAATTCGGTATCGGGTTGGAAAGAGAAGTGAACATTGTCTGAATAAAATGAGTGCAGTCTTTCATGAAGTGTGAACAGATAAAGCATCAGGAAAGATTAAAAAAAATATAAATAATTAATTCATAAATATTTGTCTAAGTGGAAAATTCTTTGTTATTTTGCACTCTCAAATATTTAGTAGTAAAAAAGAACATCGAGATATGTCAAGAATTTGCCAAATAACAGGAAAGCGTGCCATGGTTGGAAACAATGTTTCTCACGCTAATAACAAAACGAAGCGTCGTTTTGAAATTAACTTATTGGAGAAGAAATTTTACCTTCCGGAGCAAGAAAAATCTGTAACTTTAAAAGTTTCTGCACACGGATTGAGAGTTATCAACAAGATTGGTATCGAAGAAGCGATTGAAAGAGCAGCAAGAAACGGATTTATAAAAAAAGATAAGTAATGGCTAAAAAAGGTAACAGAGTTCAGGTGATTCTTGAGTGCACAGAGCACAAAGAAACCGGTGTCGCAGGAATGTCAAGATACATTACGACCAAAAACAAAAAGAACACTACAGAAAGATTGGAGTTGAAAAAATTCAATCCTGTTCTTAAAAAATATACCCTTCACAAGGAAATCAAGTAATTTTTTAAAAGAATAAAGAATGGCAAAGAAAGTAGTAGCATCCCTACAGGGTGGTGCAGGGTCTAAAAAAATGACCAAAGTAGTGAAAATGGTGAAGTCTCCTAAATCAGGTGCTTACATTTTCGAAGAAAAAGTGATGAATGCTGACGAGGTTGAAGGTTATTTGAAAAAATAATTCTCTACAGCTTTGATGATATAAAACTATCCAAAAATAATTGGGTAGTTTTTTTGTTATATTTGCTATCGCTAAAACACAAGCCCCATAATCAACATAAAACTGATACTGAAAAATGAGTTGGTACAAGAAAATTTTTAAGAAAGAAGAAAAAGAAACTTTAGATAAAGGTCTGGAAAAATCGAATAAAGGGTTTTTCGAAAAAATATCAAAAGCTGTTGTAGGAAAATCAAAAGTTGATGATGAAGTGCTGGATGACCTGGAGGAAGTTCTTATTGCCTCAGATGTAGGCGCATCTACCACCATTAAAATTATTCAGCGTATCGAGGAACGTGTTGCAAGAGACAAGTTTGTCGGGACTGATGAACTGAATGAGATTCTGCGAGAAGAAATTTCCGGTCTGCTACTGGAAAATCCTCACGCAGGTACCGGAAATATCGATGAAAGTAAAAAGCCCTATGTGATTATGGTTGTAGGGGTGAATGGGGTAGGAAAAACAACGACCATCGGAAAGCTGGCCCATCAATTTAAATCAGAAGG
>JAHRWY010000032.1:0-7077 GCA_019104935.1 Kaistella sp. | reverse complement strand
TCCGGAGTTTTTCATTGATTCTTTAATGTCGTCTTCGCTCATGTCCAAAACTTCTGCTAATTCTTCAGGAGAAGGTGGTCTTTCGTTTTCCTGCTCCAGGTGGGCGTAAGCTTTGTTGATTTTATTGATCGAACCAATTTTATTCAGCGGCAGTCTTACGATTCTGGACTGTTCTGCCAATGCCTGAAGAATCGACTGGCGAATCCACCAAACCGCGTACGAGATGAATTTAAAACCTCTGGTTTCATCATATCTTTTCGCCGCTTTCATCAAACCTAAGTTACCTTCGTTAATTAAATCCGGTAAAGAAAGTCCCTGGTTTTGGTACTGTTTCGAAACTGAAACTACGAAACGGAGGTTTGCTTTAATCAGTTTTTCAAGGGCAACTCTGTCGCCCGCACGAATTTTCTGTGCCAAATCCACCTCTTCGTCGGCAGTAATCAGATCCACTTTACCAATTTCCTGTAGATACTTGTCAAGCGATGCAGTTTCTCTGTTGGTAACCTGCTTTGTAATTTTTAATTGTCTCATGTATAAAAATCCGTCCACTTTTGGACTGCATTAGATTATACGACACGAGAGCGCAAAAGGTTACAAAATTGTTGAAAAAATAGTTTCTAAGATGTTTTTTTGGTGGTATATGACAATTTTTTAGATCCAAAAAGGAAGAATTCCGGAGGATCAGGAAATTATTTTCTCTTGTTACGCATGGCTTTTACCTTGGGTACAGCATCATCATTCACTAAGTTTTTGTAATCTTCACTTTCCATAGGAAAAATTGCCACTTTTCCTTCACTGTTGTGGTGAATCCCGAAACCGTATCTTTTTGCCAGTGCAGAAGACCGGAAACAAGCCCTACCTTTTGAAAAGAAATCTTTTCGCGCATCGGCTCTGTCTTTTAAAGAAAGATTATTTTTCTGCGCGTAACATTCGAACATTACATCATCGGAAGTGAATTTATAAGGATATTCCGTAATCATTCCGAACTGAATATCCGCTAAAGTTCTGTTGCGCTTTACAGGTGGAATTTCAGCTTTGGAAACCGGAATCTCTTCCGATGTTTCGATAAATGTATTTTTATAGTTCGTGGTATGCAGTTTCATATTATTAAATCTTAAGAGGGTTAAATGTATAAAAAAACTCATTCTGTAGGTAGCAGAATGAGTTCAAATAAATTAATTTGAGCGTCAATTATTTAATAATTAATTTATTAGATTGAATTTTTCCGTCGGAAATATACTGCAGAAGATAGATTCCACTTTTTGCTTTGACAGAAATAGTGTTTTTACCCTTTATTACAATTCCAGAATAAATTGCTCTTCCGGACATATCATTTATTACGATATTTCCTTCCTTAGCCGCATCGAAAGTGAATGTTCCGTTGCTTGGATTAGGATAGATGCTGCTTTTTAGCAGATTTGAATCATTTGTAGACATCGGCTGCGCACATAAATATGGAGTGTAATTTACGGTCCCTTTTGTAGAATCGTCTACACTGTGGAAAATTACACTTTCAACCATGGCATCATCAGATAATTCGTTTTCTCGCCAGCAGTTATTGGTTGCGCTGAGGGGATGTGGAGTATTGTTGTAGAGTGCATAGATCTGGCCACCGTTTCCATTATTATAGAAAACATTTTCGCCGATACTTCCTAAGCTTCCGCCGCCAAAATCAGCCTGAGCGGTCCCAATCACTGTGATTCCCCAAAGACTTCCCCGGATCTGATTTTTTTCTACTTTAATAGCCATTACCTGGCTTCCGCTTCCTGAAAGAGATATTCCGCTTCCTCCGTTTGCCGGAACCGGCTCTGTATTATTGTCTGTTAAAATGTTATTTGAAATTGACCCCGAAGAATTATTTCCTGCGACAGTAATTCCGTAACGGTTGTCTTTAATAGTATTGCCTTCAATCTGCGGATGATTTTCGACACCTAATAGAGTTGAAACAGAAACACCGCCAACTTTGGTTAAAGTTCGGTCGCCGATAATGGTGTTGTTAAGGATTTTGGTAATTCCGCTACCACTGGGACCCATATTAATTTGTGGACGGTTAGAGTTCAGTTTGGTGTTGGCGTATAAATAGTTTCCTGTAAATTCTAAGGCAACAGATTGGTTGGCACCTGAAGCTACTGCAGGAAGATCATTCTCAATGAACTGGGAATTTCTAACAATCGGGTTTCCGGTGGAAAAATTAAGGGATGCTCCCGTAACCAGACCAGATTTAAAATATCTTACAATGGAGTTTTCCATTAAAAAATTTCCGGTTAAAGCCTGTATTCCGCCGCCATATTCAAAAGTGGTATTTTTAATGGTTACGGCAGCAGTAGATTCTAATCTGATGCCTTTGAAAACAACAGCGGGATCGGTCGCGGTAACTAAAATATTCCCTGCGTTGGTGTTATACATCCCGGCAATTGTAAGTTGTTTGCCACCATCAATTTTTAGGGTGGTGTCTTCATTCATCAAAAGAGTGTCGCCGTTTGAGATGGTGATATCGGCTGTCATTTGATAAAAAGTACCGTTATTTACAAGAACTGCAGGCGCGGCGGCAGAAAGAGAAGCTAAATTGTACGTAATCCCAGTTCCTGGACTCACAAACTGTGCAAAAATTAATCCCGAGGAAAAGGATAAAAACAATAAGGAAAGTTTTTTCATAATGATTTAATTAATTTCCAAATATAAAATTATTATGTTAAAAATAGTAGATTATAAATGTTAAAAATTGATGTTTTAATCTTATTTTTGATGAAAATTGTATCAAATGAACTCTTCACCAATTGTGGTTGGCACCATGCGCTGGGGAATCTGGGGTGCGAATCATTCGGTTAAAAATGTGCAGCATCTAATTGAAACTTCGCTCTAAGAAGGGCTCTTTACTTTCGACCATGCAGATATCTACGGAAATTATACTACAGAAAAACTTTTTGGTGACGCTTTCTCAGAAATGAAAATTAATAGGGAAGAGGTACAGTTCATTTCCAAATGTGGAATCGAAATGCCCTGTGAAAACCGAAATTTCAACATAAAATCATACAACTATTCTAAAAAACATATCGTAGATTCTGTTAATCAAAGTCTTAAAAATTTAAAAACCGATTATCTTGATCTTCTGCTTCTGCACCGTCCGTCAGCATTAATGAATCCTGAAGAAATTGCTGAAATTTTCGATGTTTTACGCGAACAGAAGAAAGTTCGCCATTTCGGTGTTTCTAATTTTTCAGTTTCGCAATTTGAGCTTGTTAATGATGCTTTTCCTATCATTACGAACCAGATGGAGATTTCGCTAAATAAAACCGATGCATTTTATAACGGAACGCTGGATCAGATGCTTCTTAAAAAGCTCCGTCCTATGGCCTGGTCTGTAATGGGCAGCTATTTTACCCAGCCTTCCGCACAGAATACGCGGATAAAGAAGATCCTGAATGAACTTTGTATAAAATATGAGGCAAAAGAAAACCAGATTCTTTTAGCGTTTTTGATGTTGCATCCTGCAAAAATTCTTCCGGTAATTGGTACATCAAAACCTCAGACAATCAAAGATTTAAAAAAATCGATGGATCTGAAACTTGAGCGGGAAGATTGGTTCAGGCTGCTGGAGGCTGCGGAAGGGAAAGAGGTTGATTAAAAGATTATTAAAAAAATTGTTTAATTCAATTTAATTTGTAACTTGCACCCGTTTTTATATCCGAAATCAATCTTTGTTCATCAATTGTTGAGTTTCTTTTATAATTTCAACAAAGTATTAATTTTTTTAATTTTTTTTATGATGAACATTTTTGTTTCAAACATCAATTACTCTACAAGAGAAGAGTCATTGCAGGACCTTTTTTCAGAATTTGGCGAAGTATCTTCCGCTAAAATTATTACAGACAGAGAAACCGGTAGATCCAGAGGATTCGGTTTCGTAGAAATGGGCGACGAAGACGGTAAAAACGCTATCGAAGCTTTAAACGGAAAAGAATTGGATGGTAAAGAACTTAACGTTTCTGAAGCTAAGCCAAGAGAAGACAAACCAAGAAGAAGTTTTGACAATAACCGTGGAGGCGGTTACGGTGGAGGAAACCGTGGCGGTGGTTACGGTGGAGGAAATCGTGGCGGTTCAAACTGGTAAGATTTGTATTCAAAATAATAAAGCGGCTTTTAAGCCGCTTTTTTTGTACCGTATATTAAAGGGGAGAAATTTATCTTGTGCGGATTAATATATACGCATCACTGAAATAAATATTTTCTCTCCCAAAATTTTCACGGATGAGATTGTCGAAAATGATTTTGATATGATATTTTCCCAAATCATGCTCCAGTGTTATATCTGGAACCGAAACACGCCCGGTTCTGTTGCTGTATTTTGCCATCAATGCTTTTATTTCCCTACTTGCATCCCAGTTTTCATTGGTGTTTAAAGTAATAACTAAAAGTTTTTCTTTTTGCTGGCTGCGTATCGTAAAAACATCCTGCCCAACAGTTAAACCTTCAGTGTCCCGAAAATTGCCAACCCTCGCAAAAAAATCATAATCCTGTACAAACCTTAGCCTGTTTTCTGCAATAAGTTCGAAATTTTCTCCAAAAGAGTTTTTGGTTTTGTCAACATTCGAAAATGCAGACCGAACCTGACTTTGTATTCCGTATAAATCCCCTTTATTAATTTTATTGGTAATAATTTTCTGATGTTTTAGATTCATATAATTCAAAACAAATTCTTTTTCATCACGCTTTACCAAATACCCGATTTTATTGGAAATTTCATCTGCAACGGTGTCTGAAACTTTTACACTGAAATCAATTTTACCGCTTTTAACTAAGTTATTTTGATTAAGGATATTTTTCAGTTCCGTTTTCTGACTTCTTTTCGCGACAGAAAATGTATTGAGATAGGGGAAAACCAGCGCAAATAATCCAATCGCAAAAAGACTAACTGGGACAAATTTAATCGTCGCTTTTGGTGTAAAAATAAAATAGAAAACAACCAAAGTCAGCCAAATCGCCAGTAACAGGACAAAATATCGTGGTTCGGTATATCCGTATTCCAAAATCCGGGTAAAAATTGCGGTGAAAAGCAAAACAAGAAGCGGAATCAGCGTGAAATAAAATATTTTCGAAAATATTCTTACCCAGGAAGTTGTTGATTCATGTTTTAAAGGATGTACAAGCAATAAAGCCAAAATCCCGACAACCGAATAAGCTAAAATTAAATACGATACCCAACCCCTTGGAAGCTCCCAGTTGATCAGGATTTTAGCCGAATATAAATAAAGAATTACCGCATAAATAAGTAAAAGCGGAATTAAAATGTATTGTGTGAAAAATTTGAGAATTACCGGATATGTTCCGTTTTTTTCCAAAGCGGAAAGTCCTTTTTCATTAAACAGAAGAAAAATAAAACTGCTGCCGAAAATGGAAAGAAAATAAAAAGTTTCCAGATAGTAGCGTTCATTGAAATTAAAACTGAAAAGTTGATCGATAGCCAGAATCGCTAGCTCTACACCACCCGTTAAAACACCGGTAAAAACACCGGTAAGAAATATATTGATGAATAAATTCTTGTTATACTGCCAGAAATTCACCTCATTTTCTTTTCCGAAAAAAGCAATAAAAGATACCAAAAGATGCGAAAGTATAAAAGCAGGTATGATTAAAAAAGCATAACGCTCCGTAAAATATTTTTCCTCTTGTGGAAGCAGAAAATAGAAAAATACTAAGAACAAAACACCGCAAATCTCCAGTAAAGTTTGCTTCCCAATCCTTTGCGAAAGCATTTTTAATGCGAACATTAGTGAAATTCCGAGACAGGAAACCAGCGCAAATTTTATAAAAACAAAAAAATCAGGATTTGAATTAAAATTGACATGCGCAAAACACATCAGCGATAATGAACCCAAAAAAGACATGAGCAAAACCATGGGATAACTCCGAAGAATATCATCGGTTTTCCCGAAAATTTCATTAATTTTTTTTAACATCGTTTTTTTGGTGTGATGCAGGTTATTTTTTCTTCTTTTTCTCCTTCTTTTTCTCCTTTTTCTTAGGTTTCTTGTCTGAAGTAATTTCTTTCACAAATTCTTTCACCGGATCTTTTTTTTCCGGATCAGCCGTAACTTCAGAAGTGATGTTTCCTATAAAATTCTTTAATTGCGAAGTGGTAATAAGTTGTTGATCATGAAGATATATCACCAGCTCTTCTCCGGAATTATTGAAATAACTATTAATGAAATTGCCGAGAACGAAATTGCGGTAATTCACATAGGGTATGGCCACTGTATATTTGAAGATCCGGCCTTGCTTTTCTGTGGTGAGAAATTCTTTTTCAACCAGAATTTTCATAAAAGTTGAAACGGTATTCTGGTGCGGTTTCGGTTCCGGATAAGCGTCCATTACGTCTTTCATGTATGCAGAATTAAGCTTCCATAAAATGTTCATTAATAGTTCTTCGGAATGGGTAAGCGCGTGTACTTTCATATATTTACTGCTGAAGTTGGATGTTGGTATAAAGATAAATAAAAGAAACCAGAATTGCGATGGCGGCACCGGTAACGACCTCCTTGGCGGTGTGTCTTTTAAGAATTACTCTCGTGATGCCCACTAAGATGGCTATTACTGCCCAAATTATTCCTAACAGCGCACTTTCAGCAAAAAAAAGTGCAGCCACAAAAACATTAAAAGCGGTATGCATGGAACTTTTTATAAAATAATTGCTGATTTGGAGTATAAGAAGTAAAACCATGAGAAATATCATCAGCAGATCAGGGGTTCCGGTAGTAGTGTAATCATAGATAAGATAAACCCCGATACAGGCTGAAATAAAGAAGTAAAGGCTCTTTCTCTGGTTGCGGTTCGATACATCTAAATTGGTATAATTTCCCTTTTTTACATTCCACACAATCCAGATCACAATAGGCAGAATGGTAAAGAGTAGTATCGGCATAAAGGTTTTCAGCGCTGCTTTTGGCGCAAAATCTTGCGAGCTGATATAAATAAAAAAAATAATCAAAGAAGTCAGCGGATTAAAGAAATTCGAAATGAATTTTGAAACTCCGATAACAGCCGGCGGGTAGGTTTTTAACATACTTAAAATTATGCTTT
>JAHRWY010000018.1:0-6385 GCA_019104935.1 Kaistella sp. | reverse complement strand
CCACGAACGGTTTCGGTGACATATTCGGAATTGGCCATCAACCGTTGTGAATTCATTCCCACTCCCAATATAAAGGCGAATGCTAAAATCCCGGACGAGATTCCGAAATGCTTCCATTCGGTTTTCCCCTGAATTGCACGCACGAGTTCTGAAATAAAGAGAAATCCAAGCGCAATAAAAAGGTAGTAGGTCATCTGCGGGTGATTTGCAGCAATCTGAAGTCCCATAAACAAAGCGGTTACAATGAAACCGACAATGTATTTTTTACGGATATAAACCAGAAGAATCCCTGCAAGCAGCGGCGCAAAATACGCTACGGTATGTATTTTCCCGTTATGTCCGGCTGCAAGTGCGATATAAAAATAGGTTGAGAGTCCGAAAAATGTGGCTCCTAAAAGCGCATATTTCCAGTTTCTTACAGCAACCATTCCAAGGAGGAAAAATCCTGAAAAGAGCAGAAAGATATAGTTAGCCGGTTTAGGCAGAAAGTTCAGTAAATCGTCAACTTTTTTAATGATATCGCCCCTGAACTGGGCTCCCATCTGGTAAGTAGGCATTCCACCGAACATGGAATCGCTCCAGTAGGTTTCTTCGCCGTTTTGAGCGCGGTAATCCAGCAGTTCTTTGGCGCCGCCTTTGTACTGCACAATATCGTGTTGAAAAAGCTGTTTGCCCGTGAGAACAGGGTTTGCATAAATCAAAGCCAGGATGATAAAAGCAATAATGCTTCCTGCGATGAATATGAGTTTTCTGTTTTTTGCCATAGTGAATATCATCAATAAAAACCCTTTCAAAACTATTAATTTCAAAAGGGCTGCGTTTATTTTTCTTTGTCTTTATTTTCTTTTACTTCTTCGTAATCAACCGTTTCTGCATCCCAGTTAATTTTGGAGTCCAAATTTTTCTTGGTTTTCCGGGACTGCGTTTCGTTTCTGTTTTCCGGTCTTGGGAATTTATAAAAAGTGCTGAAAAACATTCTTTTTAAAATATTCCAGAGGAAAAAGATGATGATGGTTGCGAGAATTAATTCTAAAATATACTTCATTGTTTATCGCGATTAAGAAATGAACAATCTTCTGCCGTTACTTCGCAGGATTTACCTCTACAGTTGAATTGGAAACGCTTTTCATGGTTTGCGACTGTTTGCCGTCTGAAAGTGTTTCAGACTGCGTCGTTTTTACAGAAATTGTTTGATTTTTTATCCAGCCGGTATTCTGGTCAAGAGTGATGATTCCGTTCTGTGAAAGTTCAGAACTCATGCTTCGGGTGATGCCTTCCTGGGTTTTCTTGTCAGATTTTTTAGGAATTCCGCCTCCTACGGCAATTACGGCTACTCCATCGCCTACACTTTTCAGCATGTAGGTGGTGGTGAGTTTAATTTTCCCGTCAGGTGTTGCGTTTTCACTCTGGGACCATTTGTCGCCGATTTTCACTCCTTTTGCAGGCAGTAAAAGTAGGTTCTTGGTAAACTGTTCTTTCAGGATTTTTTCGTTAAAGCTTTCTTTGAAGCTGTTTACAAAAGCTGTTTTCTGTTTGGCATCTTTAATTGCAGCTCCTGCCGAAGCACCTATTTTACTGTAAACCGGATCGAAACCTGTAATCGAAATCACTTTACCGTCTTCAGCCATCTTCATATTGAGTTTGTTCCCAACGAGGGCCTTATTCACTTTCCACATCATTTTCAGCTGTTCATCTGCCGGTTCCGCAAGTTTGGTATCAACAGCCACGGTTTTTCCGTTTGCCGACTGGGCATTTCTTTTACCGATTAGGTTGATGGTAATATCATAAATTCCGTTTTCGAATTTATTTACAGTAAATGACATTTCATCGGTACTTTCGCTGGTTCCGCTTTGGGTTTTACCATCCGGCGCGGTCATGGTCTGTACGTCTTTCTGATAGGTTTTCAGCGGATAGGTTTGGCCAACTTCCAGCTTAAAAGACTGGGTATAAAGTCCCATAGAATCTTTAATTGCCGCAGTTGCTGCTGCCGTTTTTTCAATCGTTGCTGAGTCCTCTACAGGAACTTCAACCGTAACGGTTTTACCGGTTTCCGGATCGACTTTCGTAATGGTTTTGGTTTCTTTTTTACAGGAAACAAGGGCTATAGAAAGAAGCGCAAGGGCTGTAATTTTCTTCATTAAATAATATTATAAGGTTTTGAATTCCTGAGAAATTGCTTTTCACGGAACGAAGGCAAATTTAAGCTAATTATTTTTGATGATTTCAATCCTTCCTCATATTTTTCTGAATTACCTCCGGCTTATGAATCACCAAAATGTGCAGGAAGAAAAAAGTCGGACTAATGCCGGACTTCCAAGTTTTCAGTCCGAATTATTCTTCTGAGATTAATTTAAGTTTCTTCAGACCCGAACCGTAGGATTTCTCCATCTGTGAGTCCATAAAAAGCTTCATCAGATTCATGGGATAATCGAGTTCACAATCCATTGACCAGGTGACTTTTGTAGAATTTCCTTCCGGACTCAAAACCAAATCTGAGGTCGCTTCGCTTTCAAAAGGTATTTCGAAAAGCATTTTGGTAGACTGTTTCTGATTCGGGACCAAAGCGGTAACAACGTGGCAGCCTTTTCCAGCGTCATCATTGCCTTCCCAGCAGTACTGGTCGCCAACTTCACCGGAATTTCCGGAGTAAGTCACTTTTACATTCGGGTCCAGGTCCATAAACGGATTCCATTGGTTGAAAGCCTTCATCGAGCTCATGTTTTGCCATACTTTATCGGCCGGCGCATTGATGACGGCAGAAGTTTCGAAATGGTACTTCTTACCCATCAGCAGCATGATAACGATAAGTGCAGCAACCACGCCCACCAGGATTTTTAAAAAAGTTTTCATGACGGTTTATTTTAGTTTTAATGTTTAAACAAATATAAAATATAAATTTCAGTAAATTTACACTCCAGTATGGCATTACTTTGACATTGCTTTGACATTGCTTTGACCTTACTTTAAGTTTCCTTTCACAAATCTTACACTATGCAAAATCCATTATTAGTAAATTTCAATAGCAAACACCGTTCAGCACCGTTCAACGAAATCAGGGAAGAGCATTTTCTGCCCGCTTTTCAGGAGCTGATTAAAATTTCTGAAAAAGAGATCGATGATATTGTTGAAAATGACGAAGAGCCAAGTTTTGAAAACGTAATAGAAGCGTTGGCCTACTCGGGCGAAAAACTTGATGTGGTTTCCAGCATTTTCTTTAATCTGAATTCAGCTGAAACGAATGACGAAATACAGAAAATCGCGCAGGAAGTTTCGCCACTTTTAACAGAATTTTCCGCAAAAATCTCTCAAAACGAAAAACTCTTCAGCAAGATTAAAAAAGTTTACGAAGAACAGCAAAAATATCAGCTGAACGAAGAACAACAGATGCTTCTAAGCGAAACTTACAAAGGTTTTGTGCGAAGCGGCGCTCTTCTGAATGAAACCGATAAAGAAAAATTTAAGGAAATCAGCATCGAGCTTTCTAAAAAATCGCTTCAGTTTGGGCAGAATGTACTGGCTGAAACCAATAATTATTTCAAACATATCAGCGACGAAAAAGACCTGGCCGGAATTCCGGAAGCGATTCTTCAGCAATACCGGGAAGATGCGAAAGAGCGCAATCTTGAAGGTTTTGTGGTGACGCTGCAGTACCCGAGTTATATTCCCTTTATGACGTATGCTGAAAACCGCGAACTGAGAAAAGAACTGGCGCTGGCGAACGGAAAAAAATCATTCAGCAATAATGAGTTTGACAACCAGAATCTCATCAAAGAGATCATCACCCTCAAGCAGGAAAAAGCGCAGTTACTGGGCTATAAAAACTATGCAGACTATGTTCTGGAAGAACGAATGGCCAAATCTCCGGATCAGGTAACTTCGTTTTTAAATGAACTTCTGGAGAAAGCAAAACCTTACGCAGAGAAAGAAATCGAAGAACTTAAAACACTTGCAAAAGCAGACGGAATTGAAGAAATGCAGAGTTACGACCATGCTTTTTATGCAGAAAAACTCCGCAAGCAGAAATTTGATATCGACGACGAGGAACTGAAACCTTATTTCCAGCTCGAAAAAGTTCAGGAAGCCGTTTTCGGTTTGGCTAAAAAACTTTTCGGACTTGATTTTGTGGAATCCACCGAGATCCAGAAATACCACGAAGAAGTAAAAACGTACGAAATTTTTGAAAACGGTGTATTTAAAGCACTTCTGTATGTGGATTATTTTCCAAGAAAAGGCAAACGTGCCGGCGCGTGGATGACGAGTTTTAAAAATCAGTTCAGGAAAAACGGAGAAAATTCGAGGCCACATATTTCTGTAGTCTGCAATTTCTCGAAACCTGCATCCGATACACCAAGTTTGCTTACTTTTCAGGAAGTCACCACGCTGTTCCATGAATTTGGCCACGCGCTGCATGGGGTTCTGGCAGATACCACGTATCCAAACCTTTCGGGAACTTCGGTAAAATGGGATTTTGTAGAACTTCCGTCGCAGTTTCTGGAGAATTTCTGTTATGAACCGGAATTCCTCAGAACTTTCGCCAAACATTATAAAACCGGTGAAGTTTTGCCGGATGAAAAAATCCAGAAAATTTCGGATTCCAAGAATTTCATGGAAGGTTACCAGACTTTAAGACAGCTTGGTTTCGGGCTTCTGGATATGGCTTATCACAGCAATGCCGACAAGGTTGGCGACATTAAAACCTTTGAAACCGAAGAAACAAAGGCCACCAATCTTTATCCATCAAATCCTGAAACGGCGATGAGCACCAGCTTTTCACATATTTTCCAGGGAGGTTATTCGGCGGGTTATTATTCATATAAATGGGCAGAGGTACTGGATGCAGACGCTTTCCAATATTTCAAAGAAAACGGAATTTTCAATCCGGAAATCGCCGCAAAGTATAAAGTCTTGCTATCCTCAGGAGGCACAAAAGATCCGATGGAACTTTATAAAAACTTCAGAGGTAGCGAACCCAAAGTGGAGAGTTTACTGAAAAGGGCTTTTGGATCATAAGAGCAACAAATATATCTGTAAAAAAACACGTGAAATTTCACGTGTTTTTTGGTCTTGCAGAAGCATCTTCAAGTTTTTTTGATTAACGCTGATTAGTTCATTAATCTGCCACTTTAAAAAGTTTTAAAGAAGTATAGGAAACAGGCAGAACGCCTAAATTTACCGGAAGAACACCGCCTGTGTTGAGGGCGAACGTAAGTGTATCACCAGCATCTAACTGAACAAGAGAATGGAGGCCCGTGGACGTTATCGGTATCGTAGCAACCGGAAAAGGACCCACTTCTACCCTCACGCCATTGAACGGTTTAGTTTGCCAAACGGCGGCATTTTTATATAAAACTAAACTTTTGCCGGAAAGGAGGGTAAGATCAACCCCACTTAACTGAACCTCAAAATTCACATCGTATATTCCGGATATAGGAGCAGTATACACTCCATCGATAAACAGTGCCGAATCGCCAATCCTTGTATGATTTCCAGAAAGATTGATAGGATAAGTGCTGCCACCCAGGTTAATATTAAGCAATGACCAGCTGCCACTGCGGTGCGCAGAATACGCAGAAGAACCTGCACCGGTGGAACCCAGCAAATTACTTACCGCAATTTCCTTTAAAACAAAATCTCCAGATGCAGATTTGTCTATTAACAATACGGCCTGGTCATTGGATGCCGAAGTAACTGTTTCAACTGTTCTAACCTTTAGATTGCCATTCACATCTAAAGTAGCCTGCGGATTTGTTGTATTGATTCCAACATTACCTGACTGTGCGTAAATGAATGTTGAGACACACAACATTACAAGAGGGCATAGTAATTTGTTCATACTTGTGTATTTTATGTTAGTTAATGAAAAACACATCAAATACCATTCCTATCAACACATAAAAGGCTGTTTTTTTATTAAATAATCAAGAACTTCAACACCAAGACGATGCTTATCTTCTAATTGTTCTACTAATTCTTCTTTAGAAACTTCACCTTTAATTAATTTCCTTACAAGTGAAATTTCAGTTAAACTCCATTTCAACCAAGGAGTTATTTCTATAATTAAAGGATTATTCCTTAAATCTGCATCAAGTAAATTATTAACTGCATTTTCTAATTCATTATAAAAATCTAATATAGTTTCATAGTCTTCTTTTTCAACCATATATTTAAATTCGTTGTTTCTATAATGATCTACTACAGTTGCACGATTTGCATCAAAGAAAACTAAAATATTTGGTAATAGATTTTTAAATTCATTTTCTAAAATCTCATTATAGGTAACTTCAGGATTATATCCTTCTGGATTCCAAGCATAATATGCACATGAGGCAATCCCTACACGTGAGGAAACCCATTGATTCATTGGATTTGTAATATAGCCTTCTAC
>JAHRWY010000277.1:0-8954 GCA_019104935.1 Kaistella sp. | reverse complement strand
TTTGGTGCAATTCCTAGATGGCCCAGATCTGTTTCGCCTTCGGTTTCTGCAAACATTCCGGCAGTATATTCCCAAAGGTTTTCCACGGCGTTTTTGAGTCTGGTCTGGCTTTCTTCGGTTCCGCCTGCAAACATTTTAATCCAGGTCGAGGTGTGGGTGTAATGGTATTTTACTTCTTTCAGGGACTTTTCGGCAATCGCAGCCAACTGGGCATCTTCACTCACCTGTAAAATGGTATACAGAATTTTCTGATAAACGGAGAAGAAATATACTTTCAAAATTGTCTGTGCATAATCACCGTTTGGCATTTCCGAAAGCTGACAGTTCAAATATTCTTTTTCCAAACGCAGGAAAGCAAGATCATCTACTGTTTTTCCCAAATCCTGAACCTTTGCAGCATATTGATACAGATTGTTACTTTGCCCAAGATAATCGAGTGCGATATTGGTGAGTGCAATATCTTCTTCCAAATAAGGTCCTTGTCCGCAGAGTTCGCCCAATCTTTGCCCGAAAATCAAAGTGTCATCGGCCAGTTTCAGGATATAATTGTAAAGTGGATTCATTGTTATTGTTGGGTGTTAGATGTCAGATGCTGGGTGATTGTTGTTGTCAAAAAAATATCTGAACTCCCGCTTCCAGCATCCAACATTTACATATTTTTCACGTCGTTCGGAATCTGATAAAAAGTAGGATGGCGATACAGTTTATCATCAGCCGGATCAAAGAAAGCTTCTTTATCAACCCCTTCCGATGTTACCATAAATCTGCTCGGAACTACCCAGATTGAGGTACCTTCCATTCGTCTTGTGTACACGTCGCGTGCGTTTTGCAAAGCCATTTCGGCAGTTGGTGCCTGCACGGTTCCTGCATGTTTATGGGATAATCCGGGTTTTGTCTGGATGAATACTTCCCACATATCTAGATTGCTCATTACGTTTTAATTTATGGTTTTAAAGATATAGATTTTTACTGAATTCCGTACCGCTCGAATGACTGCCAGTACTTATCCTTATAAATTTCGAAAGTAATAATGTACTCTGGATATCGACGTACCGTCTCTGCAAGGACCTTAGAAATCTTCCGGAAATCTTTGCTCGCAAAATATATTTCTCTTAAATTTTCTGCAGTTTCACGTCCGATATTCAGGTCACCTTCTTCGGGTTTCAGGGTCAGCATCATTTCATCTTCAATGGTATCCAGCATCTCATAATCTTCATTATCCGGGAAACCGGTGAACTCATCGCCAATATATTCAATCCGTAAGACCGAGATCCAGGGATGCGATGCTTTTTTATCCCATTGCAGCAGATCGGTGTTTACCGTTGCCAGTAGAGAAAAACCATTTTCTAATCTTGCTTCTATAAGTGAATAGGAATCGTCACTGGTTTCAATCTTTGAACCTTTATACTTTTCGGTAAATTCTGTTTCTCGCCAACTTAGGTAATCTTTCAGCTTTTCAATCGGAATAAGTTCCTTTTCGACCTCTTCTTTTCCGGTAATTCTGAAGTTGTCAATTTGGGTAAGAAAATTCAGTTCACCCAAATAATTATCGATGAAGATAAAGGTTCCGTTTATAATTTCATTTCGGTTATCTTCGTTTAAATCCTTATGTATAAAGGTTAAATCGATTTCGTCGGGATAATTTTCATCATCGTTTGAATAAAAGAAAATTTCATCTTTGGTGAACACGTAATCGCCCATCTTAATCGTGGAACTGTTTAGGTCGGACTCTGGTTTTAGTGCTGTGAACCGCCATTTTTTGAGTTGTGGTGCGGCTGCAATAATTTCCTCTGCGTAAACAATATCTTTGATGCTTCCGTCCACAGTTATAATCAGTTCGGCAGTGTTTTCATCGAACATTCCTGTCAGCAAAAAGAAATCCTCATTGATCATTTTCAGTTTGGGTAAAACTACGTCCAGAAATTTTTCTTCTGCGTGCTCATAAGCCTTTACAACATCGAAGAATCTTTCTTCGTGACTTATGAAATAATCCCAGAACACTTTATACGCTGGATTTATATTTATTGTTTCCTCCATTATTATTGTTTAATACCGTCTATATAGATGCTATGAGCCGTCAAACTTCCCTGTTGGTAAAGTATATTCTGGAAATTATCAGTTTTAAAAGTAACAAAATCTGCTTTTTTACCTTTTTCGAATTGTCCGCGATCTTCCAAACCGAGCGCAAAAGCTGAACGGAAGGTAATTCCAGCCAAAACTTCTGCCGTGGAAAGTTTCTCGAAAGTCGCTAAAATTGAAGCTTGGGTAATAAGATTTCCCATCGGTGCCGAACCGGGATTCCAGTCGGATGCGATGGCTAAAATGCCATTTTTATCTAAAATTTTTCTTGCCGGTGAAAATCTTTCTCCCAAACCTAAACTTGCTCCGGGAAGTGCAATTGCCACGGTTTCCGATGATGCGAGGAACTCAATATCCTCATCGATTGTGGCTTCCAAATGATCGGCAGATTTTGCACCAACTTCCACGGCAATTCTCGAACTTCCGGGTGTAAACTGATCGGCGTGAACTGTTATTTCAAAACCCATTTCTTTCGCTTTAATCAGGAAATTTCGACTTTCTTCCGGCTGAAAAGCTGATTTTTCAATGAAAATATCAACGCGGTTCGCGAGGTTTTCTTTCTTTACTTTTGGTAAAATTTCATTTAAAATATATTGGAGATATTCCTCATTATTTCCTTCAAAATCCCTTGGTTTCAAATGGGCAGAAAGGCAAGTCGGAACCAAGGTTGCTTTGGTGAAATTTTGCGCTTTTTTAATGACGCGAAGCATTTTCAGTTCATTTTCCACATCCAAACCGTAACCGGATTTTATCTCAATCGTGGTGATTCCCAAAGAAATTAAAAAATTAATTCTTTCTAAAGTGGTTTTCAGCAATTCGTCCTCCGAAGCTGCTCTCGTATGCTGTACGGAACTCCAGATTCCGCCGCCGTTTTCCGCGATTTCCAGATAAGTTTTTCCGGCGTTTCTCATCGCAAAATCGTTGGCTCGGTTTCCGCCAAAACAAATATGCGTGTGCGCATCGGTGAAAGCGGGTAGTGCAACTTGAGTTTCTTCAATATTTTCAATTTCTGCAGTTGGATTTGCTGTTTTTAACACATCAAAATTAGCAACATCGATTATTTTTCCGTTTTCGGATAAAATTCCTCCGTTTTCGATGATTTCGAGTTGATCGTCAGAAAGTTTTCCGCGCAAAGGAAGATTTGCAAGGGTAACGATTTGTTTAAAAGGACCGGTAAGTTTCATGAGCGTAAATTTAATATTTAAACGCAAACTGCGGTAATCTTTTTCAAAATCCTTAAGAACTTAAAGCATAAATACATACCGCGAACTGACTTGATTTTTTAAAATTCAATAAAAAATTCTACCTTTGAAAATATACAAATAAGAACAAATGCCCGATTTTTTGCACGCCGACAGAGAGAATTTTTCCGATGATGAACTGATGCAGGAAGAAAAAATCCGCCCGCAGAGTTTTGGCGATTTTGCTGGCCAGCGCAAGACCCTCGATAATCTGGAAGTGTTTGTAGCTGCTGCCAAAAACCGTGGTGGCGCGCTGGATCATGTTCTGCTGCACGGTCCGCCGGGATTGGGAAAAACGACTTTAGCACATATTATTGCGAATGAATTGGGAGTGGGCTGTAAAATAACTTCGGGGCCGGTTTTGGATAAACCCGGAAGTTTGGCCGGACTTTTAACCAATCTCGAAGAAAACGATGTTCTTTTCATTGATGAAATCCACCGGTTGTCGCCGATTGTGGAAGAATATCTCTATTCCGCGATGGAAGATTATAAAATCGACATCATGCTGGAAAGCGGTCCCAATGCACGTTCGGTACAAATTGGTTTGAATCCTTTCACTTTAGTTGGCGCCACCACACGCTCCGGAATGCTGACGAAACCGATGCTAGCAAGATTCGGAATCCAGTCAAGATTAGAATATTATACGATTGAACTTCTCGGGATGATTATCGAAAGAAGTGCGCGGGTTTTAGGTGTCAAAATCTATGAAGATGCCGCTTTAGAAATCGCTAGAAGAAGCCGTGGAACACCGAGAATTGCGAATGCTTTGTTAAGAAGAGTCCGCGATTTTGCTGAAATAAAAGGCAACGGTGAAATTGAAATTGAAATTACCAAATTCGCATTAAATTCATTAAATGTTGATGAATTCGGATTGGATGATATGGACAATAAAATCATGCGCGTGATGATCGAAAATTTCCGTGGAAAACCTGTTGGAATTTCTGCTTTGGCAACTTCGATTGGTGAAAATCCGGAAACTTTGGAAGAGGTTTATGAGCCATTTCTCATTCAGGAAGGCTTTATCATTAGAACGCCGAGAGGAAGAGAAGTAACGGAAAAAGCGTATAAACATTTGAATATTTCCATACCGAAAAGACCGGATCAGCTTTTTTAATTCTTGTTTTTATGAAGAACATTTTTAAATTGATATGGATTCTCGTTCCAATATTTTTCTTTTCGCAGAAAAAAGATACCAATTGGTATGCTTTCTACAATCAGGACTCTACTAAAATTGGTTTTAAAGATGTAGACGGAAATATTAAGCAGCCAGCCAAGTTTGAGCCTTTTATGACGGAACAGATTTTTAAAAAGGTGATTGCCGTGAGTGAGGATTTATCCTCAGGAATGAGACAAACATACTATCTGAATAAGGATGGTAAAATCTTTGGTAAGGATAGTATTTACATTTTTGATTTTGAATATGCATCAGAAAGTGATGGTAAAATAAAATTCAAAGATTATAAGTCTGATCGAGTTGGATTTTTTAATGTTGATGGAAAAGTGGTCATTCCAGCTATTTACGATGATGCTGGTGACTTTCACAATGGAATCGCTGTCATTTATAAAAATGGAAAAAGATGGTGCTACGATAATGAAACGACAAATTCTAAAAACTGTGAACATTATGGCTGGAAAGGAGGAAAAAGTTTTGTCATAAACTCCCAAAATCGCGAATTGTTTCAAATTGCAGATAGAACTGATTTTTCTTATTCGATCGATTATACAAATTTCAAGATCAATGAGAAAGTGGACAAAGATGTTTATACTTCATACAAAGGAAGTGATGGAAACATCTATTCTTTTTACAGTCCAGAAAAAGATTTTGAAAAATGGTTTAATATTAAATTTTTGCCAGATTTCAAGAAGAACAATACCGTATTACCTGAATATTTTTATGATTTAATTTCATCTGGTGATAATGATAATCAGCAAAATACAAGATGGAAAAATCATAAAAAAGAAGAATACTTGAAAAATAAACAACAAAAAATCGATGAGATTTTTAGAAAATTACTTTCAGGAGAATACAAGAAGATTATAAGTTGGGAAAACTCAATTAATAATTCTTATTTTCCGGAAAATGAACTTCCAAAAGAAGACTTGAGAAATAATACAATTATTTCTTTTCTCCCAAGAAAGGCAAATGACTTTTCAGCAATCAATAGTTTTCAGTTCACAAAGATTGGAAATCAGTTTTATATTACATCTGCACCATAAATGTTCATCCCAAAAATCTACAAATCCGAAGACGAGGAACTGATGAAAGAAATCATCAGTGAAAAGGCTTTTGCGCTTTTAATTTCGGATAAAGAAAAATTATCCGCGACTCATTCCATGTTTTTGGTGAATGAAAATGAAGGGAATTTCTATCTGGAAACTCATATTTCAAAAGCCAATTTTCAGGCAGAAGTTTTGAAAGATGGCGATGAAGTTTTGTGCGATTTTCTTGGCGCGCATTCCTATATTTCGTCTTCGTGGTATGATCACAAAAATGTTTCGACATGGAATTACGAAGCAGTTCAAATCCGTGGAAAAGTGAAACTGATGAATGATGATGAACTTTATGAACATCTCCGAAAGCTGACTTTTAAATATGAAAAACCCCAGAAATGCCCGATGTTCGTGGAAAATATGGGAGATGAATATGTGAGAAAGGAAATGAAAGGCGCTTTTGGAATCAACATTATTCCGAATGAAATTCATATTGTTTCCAAACTTTCCCAGAACAGGGATAAAAAAAACACAGAAAATATTATTCAGAATTTATCTGAAACAAACGATTCTGGAGCTTTGAAAATTGCTGAAAAAATGATGAAATATTTAAAAATTACAAAACAAAATATATGAAACTATATCCAATCCAGTGCGGAAAATTTAAGTTAGACGGTGGTGCCATGTTTGGCGTCGTCCCGAAGACCATTTGGGAAAAGACAAATCCCGCAGATGAAAGAAATTTAATAGAACTAGGAACCCGCTCCCTTTTAGTGGAGGACGGTAAAAAACTCATTCTCATCGACTGCGGCCTCGGCAATAAGCAGGATGAAAAATTCTTCGGACATTATTCACTTTGGGGCGATGATTCTCTGGATAAAAACCTGCAGAAATACGGTTTCGTGCGCGATGATATTACCGATGTTTTTCTTACACACCTTCATTTCGACCATTGCGGCGGCGCAATTGAATGGAATGATGATAAAACCGGTTACCGGCCCGCGTTTAAAAATGCACATTTCTGGACCAACGAAAATCATTGGCAGTGGGCTAAGGAACCAAACCCGCGCGAAAAAGCCAGCTTCCTGAAAGAAAATATCCTTCCGATGCAGGAAAGTGGGCAGCTCAACTTTCTGCCCATTCCGCAAAATGGCAATTACGGTTTCGCACCAGATCTGAAAATGGATGTGATTTTTGTGGATGGCCATACCGAAAAACAAATGCTTCCGGTGATTCAGTATCAGGAAAAAACCATTGTTTTCGCGGCAGATTTAATTCCTACTGCAGGGCATATTCCTCAGGTTTATGTGATGGGTTACGACACGCGTCCGCTCATCACGATGGAAGAAAAAGCAAAGTTCCTGAAACAGTGTGTTGATAATGAATACCTGCTGTTTTTCGAACACGATGCTCACAACGAACTCGCCAGCCTGAAGATGACTGAAAAAGGCGTTCGTCTGGATGAAACTTTCTCCATGAACGAAGTTTTTGGCTATTAACCTGAAAACAGCATGGAAGAAGAACATTTTAATCACAACAAAAAAATTATCGGTTTAACCGGCGGAATCGGCTCGGGCAAAACTACAGTTGCCGAATTTATTGAGGAACTGGGATTTCCGGTGTATTATTCGGATGTGAGGGCTAAAGAAATCGTTAATGATAACGAAAATCTGAAAAATGACATCCGCAAACTTCTGGGCGAAAATGCTTACGATCAATCGGGCAGATATAACAGGAAATATGTGGCAGATCTCGTTTTCAATAATGAGGAACTGCTAAAGCAGCTGAACGGACTGATTCATCCTGCCGTGAGACTGGATTTCGAAAACTGGGTTGCCACTCAAAGCACTGAATTTGTCTTTAAAGAAACCGCTCTTTTATTTGAACTGAAGCTGAATGAAAGCTGCTATAAATCGCTTCTTGTCACGGCGGATGATAATATCAGAATCAAACGTGTAATGGACCGCGACGGCAAAACTTACCGCGAAGTTGAAGCGGTGATGGATAAACAGATGCCCGAAAAAGATAAAGTGAAAAAAGCAGATTTTGTCATCTACAACAACAGCAATATTGAAGATCTTAAAGCTGAAACCGCAAAAACAGTCATGAAATTAACCGATTTGGTTGATTAATAATTTAGTTAAAGTAAAATCAAAAAGCCTGAATCCATCGGATTCAGGCTTTTTGATTATAGTGGGAGAGCAGCTATTCTCTGTTTTTTACAAGAACCCAACCGCTGTATTCGGTAACCGCAGTGAATCCCGGTTCTTTCCATCTCATTACGAACCAGAAGGTTCCTGTGCCTACACCTTTTCCGACGATTCGTCCGTCCCAAGTAAATCGGTTGTTTTGATCACCAGTAAACACCAGCTTTCCGTAACGGTCGAAAATCTGTAGGAACGGCTCTTCTTTCTGGAGAAGCGCAGAATAATTCAGCACATCATTAATTCCGTCTCCATTCGGTGTAATGGCATTGTAAAGCTCAATTACGTTAATGGTTGCGGTAACCGGTGAACAGTTATCAGCAGAAATTACGGAAATAATATGGTCGCCGCCTCTTACATTCGTAAATATATTGGATGATTGGTATGTTCCACCGTCAATGGCATATTGATAAGGCGGGTTACCCCCTGTGGCGGTTACGGTTACTGTACTTCCCTGGATTTGTACGCTTGTGATTTCCGGAAGTGAAACCGCGGTTACCGAAACTGTTTGCCTGTACGTGCAGCCATTATGCGTAAGATCTACCCAATAGTTGCCTACAGGAACATTTACCGATGAAGTGGTGGCTCCGGTGCTCCACAGGTAAGCATCAAATCCCTGGCCTGCATCCAGTACAGTGGTGGTTCCCGGACAGATTTGCTTATCTGCTAGTTCTGGAGATTTCTTTGGAAGCTGAACATTTACCGTCAAATGCCCAATCACATCACAGAAATTATTTTTATGGAATCTCAGATAATAAGTTGCAGTACCGGAAACACTTACCTGATTCGAAATTCCATTTACGTTATTTTGAGCATCAGCTAAAGTCAAATAGTAAGAGGCTGTTACTCCCGAATCTGCGGTGAACTCCTTAAGATAATTCGCCAAATTAACTGATTTAACAGCGTCGGAATCATCATCGCACACTTTTACGGCAGCACTCGCATGCAGAAGCGGCAATGAATTTCCGACTTTGAAATCAATAGCCCTGAATTCCGGAGGACACACTGGCGAAGTTGCTTTGAGATAAATTGTGGTATTCACAGAATAAGTCCAGGTATTAGGATTAGGGATGAGGTTTGTCAGGTCTTTATCGGTATAGTATTGTACTGTAAAAAGGCTGTGATTGGTCAAAACGGCAGGCGTCACTTTTGAGAGATCAATTTTAATCACTCCGTCGAAGTCATCATCACAGTTGGTTGCGTTATAGGCAGCGACATT
>JAHRWY010000272.1:0-7582 GCA_019104935.1 Kaistella sp. | reverse complement strand
TCTTCTGTTTTGGTAATGCAGGTAATACGCATGCTCCCAAACATCGAGCCCCAAAACAGGTGTGCCCTTGCAATCAGAAACCGGCATTAAAGGATTGTCCTGATTCGGAGTAGAGCAAACCGCCACAGATCCGTCTTCTTTCTTACATAACCAAGCCCAGCCGGAACCGAATCTTGTTTTTGCCGCTTCAGCAAAATCCGTTTTGAATTTTTCGAAACCTCCGTAAGCTTCAATCGCTGTTTTTACGTTTCCTACAGGTTCTTTGCTTCCTCCAGGAGTTAAAATTTCCCAGAAAAGCGTGTGGTTATAATGTCCGCCGCCATTATTTCTTACCGCTGCTTTATCTACACCTGTTTTGCAGATTTCTTCGATGGTTTTTCCTTCCAGATCTGTTCCTGCAATTGCTTTGTTTAAATTATCAATGTATGCCTGGTGATGTTTGGTGTGGTGTATTTCCATTGTTCTTGCATCAATGGTTGGTTCAAGCGCATCGTACGCATATCCCAATTGTGGTAATTCGAATGCCATAATTTTTAATATTTTAAGTTAATACCCAAATTTACTCATAATGTAGGGCAAGTACAAACCACAGACATTACTTTAATAAATCTTTAACATAGATTAAATTAAAAAACCGCTCCTTTGAGAACGGTTTTAGAAATATATTACGATATCATTATCGGTTCATGCTCATCAGAAACTCTTCGTTATTCAAAGTTCCTTTGATGCTTTTGTTTACAAATTCCATGGCTTCTACAGGATTCATATCCGCAAGATATTTTCTGAGGATCCACATTCTCTGCTGCGTAGTTTCATCCAGAAGAAGATCATCCCTTCTCGTACTTGAAGATACCAAATCGATCGCAGGATAAATCCGCTTATTGGCGATTTTCCTGTCGAGTTGCAGCTCCATATTTCCGGTTCCTTTGAATTCTTCGAAAATAACTTCATCCATTTTAGAACCTGTGTCAATTAATGCCGTTGCAATAATAGTTAACGATCCGCCGCCTTCGATATTTCTTGCCGCACCGAAGAATCTTTTAGGCTTGTGAAGCGCGTTGGCATCAACACCACCGGAAAGAATTTTTCCTGAAGCTGGCGTAACGGTATTATAAGCTCTTGCCAAACGGGTAATTGAATCAAGCAGAATCACCACGTCATGGCCACATTCTACCATTCTCTGCGCTTTTGAAAGAACCAGATTGGCTACTTTTACGTGTTTATCGGCTGGCTCATCAAAGGTTGACGCAATCACTTCTGCATTTACGCTTCTTTCCATATCCGTCACCTCTTCCGGTCTTTCATCGATGAGCAAAATCATCATATAAGCTTCCGGATGGTTCTCGGAAATGGAGTTTGCGATATCTTTCAGCAACATGGTTTTCCCTGTTTTGGGCTGTGCAACAATCATCGCACGCTGTCCTTTTCCTATCGGGGTAAATAAATCGACAATTCTTGTAGAAAGCGTTGAATTTTTTCCTGTTAAATTGAATTTTTCTTCAGGGAACAAAGGCGTAAGGAATTCAAAAGCTACACGGTCTTTAATGAATTCTAAATCGCGGCCGTTCACTTCAGTAGGTTTCAGCAATGAGAAATATTTTTCGCCTTCTTTTGGCAAGCGGACAATTCCTCTTACGGTGTCTCCGGTTTTCAGTGCGTAATTTCTGATCTGGTTGGTAGATACATATACATCATCCGGGGATGA
The DNA here is from genome assembly GCA_019104935.1 of Kaistella sp. Classification (GTDB taxonomy): domain Bacteria; phylum Bacteroidota; class Bacteroidia; order Flavobacteriales; family Weeksellaceae; genus Kaistella. The sequence goes on along the minus strand of JAHRWY010000272.1, from coordinate 5,877 downwards.
GATATAAGAAAAATCGGAAGAACGGAGGAAACCGTAATTATCCGGAAGGATTTCCAAAACGCCTTCAATGGTTACCAAACCGTCGAAATTAAATTCTTTTTTTGAATTTTCTTCCTGGTTTTCAGCATTCTGCTGGTTACGGTTTTGGTTCGGGTTTTGGTTGGGATTTTTATTTTGGTTTTTCTGATTCGGGTGCTGAGGCCTGTTCTGGTTAGGATTCTTATTACCGTTTCCGTTCTGGTTTTGATTCGGATTCGGATTTTTGGTCTGTTCAGGCTTTATTTCAAGTTTAGTTTCAGGTTCGGGTGCAGCGGCTGTCTCAGTTACGGGACTCTCTGCAGCAACTTCTTCTTTTGGCGGAGCAACGCGCTGTCTTTTTTTCTTTTGCGGACTCCTGTTTTCAGGCTCTTGTGTAGCTTCAGCTACTGGAGGTTCTGTATTTTCTGCAGGTTTTTGCTTTGCAGGTTCGGTACTTGCTTCTGCATTTTCAAAAGGAATCTCGGCGGAAACCTCTGCTGGTTTCTCAACCTTCTTTTTGGCAGCTGGTTTTTTGGCAGCCGGTTTTTTGGGTGCAGGAGCTGGTTTTTCTTCTGTATTCATGGGAGTTTCGGTGGCATTGAAATACTCTTTTGCAATCTTCGTGTTGGAAGCCTGAAAATCCAGGATTGCAAAGATTTTATCATTATCTGTGCTGTTTTTAGCAAGTTTAATGCCCAAATCCTTGGTGATTTTAGTCAACTCCAGTTCGGATTTTGACCGTAACGTTTCAATGTTGAACATAAATTGTTATGTGAAAAAGTAAATTTATAAGTAAGTGAAAGTAAGAAAGTTAAGTCGGGCGACTTTCTTCATCAGATCAATTGTAATGCAAATCTACACTACTTTTTTTATTTATGCAAAAAATAATTGCTATTTTTGCACCTCATAGTTATTATAATGCTTCAAAGAATACAGACTGTTTGGATTTTTCTGGCGATTTTAGGCGCAATTTTCCTCTTCGTTACGGGGCAGGATTTTTCCGTTTTTGGGCCGACTCCATTTATTTCGGTGGTGTGTGTTGTTTTAATCCTTTTTGGATTTTTAAGCATTTTAAGTTATAAAGACCGCAAGAGACAAATTCTGCTGAATAATATCAGCATTTTTATAAACGCTTTGTTGCTCGGTTTATTGGCGTATTGGCTACTCAGTTTATCTGGAGGAATTCATTTTCCTGAGAAAGGTATTGAGCCAATTTTTCCGTTGATTTCGATGATCTGTTTGTTTATTGCAAACATCTACATCAAAAAAGACGACAGGCTCGTAAAATCTGTAGACAGACTCCGCTAAACTCACAACGATTTTTTTGAGTGAAACAGTTCCCGATTTTTCAGGAGCTGTTTTTTTTATGTTTTGTTCATTAAAAAGTTCAGCGAAAATCGCCACTACGCTTTATCTGTTCAAATTTCTGTATTTTTGTGCACTAATTTCACTGAATGAAACCATTACAACGCATTCTCTCCTTCGCCAAACCTCACCAGAAATACCTTTTCGGAAGCATGTTTTTTAACATCATGTATTCTGTACTCAATATATTTTCGGTTGCTACGATGCTTCCAATTTTAGGATTAATGTTCGGAACAGTGGAAAAAGTAGACACCACAAAACCGCCCGTAAACTCCGGCCGCCTGGTTGATTTTTTTGCTTACGCGAAAGACTGGGCTTATTACACCATCCAAAAAAATATCGATACCCACGGGACTGTAAAAGTACTTGCGATTCTTTGTGCTGTAACGGCCGTTGCATTTCTGCTTCGGAATATTTTCAGATATCTTGGGGCGTATCTTCTGGTAAATTACCGAGTGGGCATTACCAAAGATCTGCGGACTGCGATGTACGACAAATTTCTTAAACTCCCGGTTTCTTTCTTTACCGAAAAACGGAAAGGCGACATGATGAGCCGAATTTCCAATGATATTGGCGGCGTAGAAGGCGGCATCATGGGAAGCCTTGTGGATGTAATCAATGCGCCGTTTATGATTATTTCTTCGCTGATTACTTTGTTTATACTTTCACCCAATCTTACTTTGTTTTCGCTGCTTGTTTTCCCCTTAATGGGGGGTTTGATTGCCTGGGTTGGGAAAAGCCTGAAAAGGCAGGCGACTGCAGCTCAGGAAGAACTGGGAAATCTTTTTTCCCTCGTAGATGAGACCTTAAAATCCTCGAAAGTCATTAAAATCTTCAATGCCGACAAAATATTAAAGAACCGGTTCAATTCCACCACCGATAACTGGAAAAAATATGCCATTGGAATGAGCCGCCGCCGCGAATTAGCCTCTCCGATGAGTGAGTTTCTCGGATCTGTCACCATTTTGATTATTACCTGGTTTGCGGGCGTTCAGATTTTAAATGAACAAACGATGGAACCGGAAACTTTCCTCGTATTTATCGGGATGTTTTTTCAGATTCTGGAACCGGCGAAGAAATTATCAAGTGCAATCTCCAATATACAAGGCGGAATGGCGAGTTTAGACCGAGTTTCCGAAGTATTAGATTACGACCTTAAAGTGGAGGAAATTGAAAATGCCATAGGAATTTCAACATTAAAAGATCAGATTGAATTTAAAAACATTGGTTTTTATTATGACAAAGACAACGTTATTTTAAAAAACTTTAACCTCAGCATTCCAAAAGGAAAAACGGTGGCACTCGTTGGGCAATCGGGTTCCGGAAAGACTACTATTGCGAACCTTTTGGCTAGATTCTACGATGTTCCGGAAGGCGAAATCCTGATCGACGGAGAAAATATCAAAAATTTGAAACTGAAAGATTACCGTCATCTTTTAGGTATGGTAACCCAGGAATCGGTTTTGTTTAATGACTCGGTTTTCAATAATATTCTGATGGGAAAACCCGATGCAACTGAAGAAGAAGTAATGGCAGCCGCGAAAATTGCCAATGCTCACGAGTTCATTCAAAATCTTCCGGAAAAATATTACACCAATATCGGCGATGACGGAAATAAGCTTTCGGGCGGCCAAAAACAGCGCGTTTCTATCGCAAGAGCAGTACTGAAAAATCCACCAATCATGATTCTGGATGAAGCGACTTCCGCTTTAGACACAGAAAGCGAAAGATTCGTGCAGGATGCGTTGGAGAAAATGATGGAAAACCGAACTTCTTTGGTCATTGCACACCGACTTTCCACCATTCAAAAAGCCGACTGGATCGTCGTGATGGAACGTGGAAATATCGTAGAACAGGGAACTCACGAAGAACTGATGAACAATAAGAATGTCTACAGAAGACTGGTGGAGTTGCAGAATTTTGGGTAAAATGAAAATAGCGGAACCATAAACAATAATCTGTTTACTTTCCAATTTTCTTTTATTTAAGTTTCAAACTTTCAGGATCTTTTCTTACGCTAAAAAAATCTAAAACAAGAATTTCATCTTCCGAGATCGAATAAAACATTTTCACATTATTTTTCCCGACCAGCGCAAAATATATCTCATCCGAATATTTTTGATGTTTTACTAAACCACTCGAAATGTTTTCCAATTCTTGGTTGATTTCTCTTTTAAGCGTTTCCAATTCCTTTCTCGTCCATCGAAGCGTGAGGTAAATACGGATTTCTTTTAGCGAGAATAAGGCTTGTTCTCGGAATACAATTCGCATAGATGTTGGTCAAAATCTTGATTAAATTGCTCTAAAGAAACGGTATTGGTAGAATCTGCAGTGTTTTTCAAATGCATTAAATGTTCTAAGATTTGATCTTTTTCTTCTTCTACTTTAATAACACCTTTTATGTTTTGAAGAATTTTTTTCAACAAAGAAACATCGGCTTTTTCCATTTGGATATTTAAACGAATCGTATCCATAACCTTTAATTTTAAACAAAGTTAGCAATTATTTTAAATCCTATATTTAATCAAAATAAAATCAATAATTTAAACTTGGTTAAATTTTCGAAGTACCTCATTGAAAAATTTTTAAATTGAATTTATTTCCCAATCATCTTTTTAATCGAATTCAGTTTCATTAAAGCTTCAATCGGGGTTAAAGTATTGATGTCGATTTTCGTTAATTCTTCCCGGATATTTTCGAGAACAGGATCATCAAGCTGGAAAAATGAAAGTTGCAAATTCTCTTCAGTAATGGCTTTTGCAGCATCTTTCGAGCCACTTTGGGAACGGCTTTTTTCTAAAGTTTTCAATACTTCATTCGCGCGATTCACCACTTTTGAAGGCATTCCGGCGAGTTTCGCTACATGAATCCCGAAGCTGTGTTCACTTCCGCCCGGAAGCAGTTTTCGCATGAAAATAATATTCCCTTTATTCTCCTGAATCGAAACGTGGAAATTCTTGATTCTTTCAAAATTCACCGTCATTTCGTTGAGTTCGTGGTAATGCGTTGCAAACAAAGTTTTCGCTTGAGTCGGATGTTGGTGAAGATATTCCGCGATCGCCCAAGCGATGGAAACACCGTCGTAAGTGGAAGTTCCGCGGCCAATTTCGTCCAACAAAATCAAACTTCGTTCAGAAATATTATTCAAAATATTCGCTGCTTCGTTCATCTCGACCATGAAAGTAGATTCGCCGCCCGAAATATTATCCGTAGCTCCAACTCGTGTGAAAATTTTATCGAGAATCCCGATTTCTGCATGTTTTGCTGGAACAAAACTTCCGACTTGCGCCATTAAACAAATGATTGCCGTTTGCCTTAAAATTGCTGATTTACCCGCCATATTCGGTCCGGTAACCATGATAATCTGCTGCGAATCTTTATCTAAAAATAAATCATTCGGGATATATTTTTCTCCTAATGGAAGCGCATTTTCAATGATCGGATGTCGCGCTTCTTTCAATTCAATCGAGTAAGAATCATTTAAAATTGGTCTCGTATAACTTTCGGAAACTGCTAACTCAGAAAGACCAACGCCACAATCAAGTTCCGCAATAATTTTTGAATTTCCCTGAATGGCATCAATGTAAATCATCACATTTTCGCAAACTTTTCGGTAAAGTTCATGCTCAATTTTCGAGATTTTTTCTTCCGCGCCGAGGATTTGTTCTTCGTAATCTTTCAGCTCTTCGGTGATGTATCTTTCGGCATTCACCAAAGTTTGTTTTCGGATCCAATCGCTCGGAACTTTGTCTTTATGCGTGTTTCGAACTTCAATAAAATATCCAAAAACACCATTGAAACTGATTTTCAAACTTGAAATTCCGGTTCGTTCGATTTCTCGTTCGCACATTTCGTCCAGGAAATTTTTGCCTTTACTTTGCAAACCTCGCAAATGGTCGAGTTCTTCGGAAATTCCGGTTTTAATTACGTTTCCTTTCGCAATATTGACGGGAAGTTCCTCATTCAAATAATTTACCAAATAATTGATGATTTCTTCCAAATTATTCAAAGGTTCCAACCACGCTAAAACCTCATCAAATGGATGAAGCAACGCTCTGATCTGATGAATATTCATCAAACTGTGGCGCAGATAACCTAATTCTTTCGGTAAAATCTTTTCGGAAGCCAATTTCCCCATCAATCTGTCAAGATCGGAAATCGATTTTAGAAGTTGCTGAATTTCATATTTCAATTGGTCTTCTTTGTTGAAGAATTCAATTAAATTCAAACGCCGGTTAATTTCATCCACCGATCTTAAAGGGAGAATCAATCTTCTTCTAAGCAATCTTCCTCCCATTGGCGTCGATGTTTTATCGAGAATATCAAGCAGCGATTTTCCCTGTGGATTACTTGGATAAACGATTTCAAGGTTTCTCAGCGTGAAATTATCCATCATCAGATAATCATCCTGAGGAATCAGCTGAATTTTTGTAATGTGCTGAAGCAAAGCGTGATGCGTATCTTCAACCAGATAAGCAAAAATTGCTCCGGCGG
>JAHRWY010000218.1:0-3463 GCA_019104935.1 Kaistella sp. | reverse complement strand
AATTGATGCTGCCGGATTCTTATGTACAGAGTATCGAAGAGCGGCTTTCGCTTTATCAGAAACTTGCAGAAATTCAGAACAAGGAGGATCTTCAGAAATTTGAAAATGAACTCACCGACCGTTTTGGGAACCTGCCTTCAGAAGCTAAAAATCTTTTGAAATCTGTAGAATTAAAATGGATTGCCGCCGAAATCGGTTTCGATAAAATCGTGGTGAAAAACGGAGTGTTCCTCGGTTATTTTCCGCCAAATCCTCAGGATAAGTTTTACCAGAGTGATAAATTCAGGCATATTATTTCGTATTTAAGTCAGAATCCGAAAGATGCTACTTTAAAAGAAAAACATTCAGCCGACGGCAACCAGCTGATGATGCGCAAAGAAAATGTGCAGCACGTGGATGAGGTGAACGCAGTTTTGGAAAGAATTTTGGAGAAATAAAACTTTCGAAAACGCATTTCGAAAAAAAGGTTACTTTTGTTAAAATTAATTAGATAGATGAAAAAAATATTACATCTTTTAACTTTCCTCATTGGCTTGACTATTTTATTTTCATGTGAATCAAGCCGGGCTGAAAATGGCGATCTTCTCAACGGGATCAACGGTACGGAATCCGGACCCGGATCTGGGGGCGGAGCATCAAACGATAAAGTTCTAAAAAAAGTAACATCAACTGATAGTGATGGGATTTCATCTGTAATTAATTATAATTATACTGCAGGTAAGCTTACTACTGTGAAAGTTGAAAGTGATGGAAAAACGGATGATTATACGTTGTCTTATGAAAATAATGTGCTTTCCCAGCTGAAGATTGTGCAAAAAGAAGGCGCAACAGAACTTATCACAACATTAAATATTACTTACAACGGTGGTAACGTTGCGAAAGCTACAGGAAATATTGAAAGTGGAGGAACTGTGCAGATGAAAAATGCCACCAATTTTACATATGACAGTACAGGTAAATTAAAAAAAGCGAACACGGTATTGTCGGTTGAGGATCCAGAAAATCCGGGAACATATCAACCTGCAGCCACGATGGTGAGCGATTTGCTTTTTGCGGGTAATAATCTGTCCCAGTGGAAAATGACGATGACTACCCTGGCACCTCCTCCAGTAGTAATTCCACCGGTAGTTCTTGTGGCTAATTTAAGTAATTACGAAACCAGCAAAAATCCTTTTGCAACCCTTCCGGTAGAATTTACCGTTGTGGCAGGTCATTTTATGACGGGCACCAACTCATTTACAGGATTGTCAATGAATAACTATAAGTCTGTTACCGTAAATACTTCGGCGGGATCCTATGCTACAGATTATGCTTATACTTACGACAGTGCGGGTTACCCAACCAAAGCTGTATCCACAGAAGGAACACTCACTTTCGAATATATAAAACTTTAACAGTAATGAAATACCTTATCGTCGGGCTCGGCAACAAAGGAGATGAATATACAGAAACCCGGCATAATGTCGGGTTTAAAGTTGCTGAGAAGATCGCAGAAACGATTGAGGCTCCTTTTAAATCTGCCAACTTTGGCTGGCTTGCTGAAGGCAAATATAAGGGAAGAAAAGTTTTCATCCTGAAGCCCGACACTTATATGAATCTTTCCGGCAAAGCTGTGAAATTCTGGATGCAGAAAGAAAACATTCCGCTGGAAAATCTTATGATTATTACCGATGATCTGGCGCTGCCTTTCGGGACTTTGAGAATGAAGATGAAGGGTTCTGATGCCGGACATAACGGTTTGAAAAGTATTCAGGAAGAACTTCAGACCCAAAATTATCCGCGGCTGAGATTCGGTATTTCAGCAGATTTTTCTGAAGGAAAACAGGTAGATTATGTGCTCGGGAAATGGGAAGGCGAAGAAAAAGAAAAACTTCCCGAAAGAATCGAGAAGTTTTCCAAAGCCTGCCTGTCGTTTGTTTTTGCAGGAATACAGAATACAATGACGGCTTTTAACGGGAAATAGCCATTCCGCCAGTTTGTATTTCTATGTTTGGGTGTGCATTTTCATCCAGCCAGGTTACAACTCCGCTCTCAACGCAATAATTTGCACCTACAATTTTTATTTTCCCTTCTTTTTCAAGTTGGCTGAGGGTAGTGCTTTGAGCACGGATGTCGGCGATTGTTTTCCTGATATTGCAAATGTTTAAACGTTCCAGAAGTCCTTCATTGGAAGAAGAACGTTCTTCATTTTCAGAAATTACTTCGTTGATACAGCCCTCAAAATGATTGATAAGGTGGTTGAGGTTTTCCATCCCCATATTTTCAATCGTTCTTGCATCCAAACCGCCTTTTAATGCGCCGCATTTCGTGTGTCCTAAAACTACAATGAGTTTTGATCCCGCGACGTTGCACCCAAACTCCATGGAACCAAGAATATCCCTGTTCACGAAATTTCCGGCAATCCGGATGCTGAAAATATCGCCTAAGCCCTGATCAAAAATCAGTTCCGCAGAAGTACGGCTGTCGATACAGCTGAGAACTACGGCGAAAGGCCATTGCCCTGCCCGTGTATCATTCACCTGTTCCAGCAGATTACGGTTCATTTTCAGGTTTTGTACAAATCTTTCGTTACCCTGTTTTAAAAAAGTAAGGGCTTTTTCCGGTGTTGTGGTAGACTGTGTTTCTAAAGTATGTGCTTTCATTTTATAATTTTAAGGTTGATAATTGTTTTACATTGCTCTTCTGTGCGCAATAATGATGTGTGAATCTTCATCTTCCGCATATTCCTGATAAGAAGTTTTAAAGCCGATAAGCCTTACCTCAATATCCTCTTCTTTTGCGCGGATATTGGCAAACTCCTGAATCATTTCAAGAATATCCGTCGCGATGTATGAAGTGGAGCGGGCATCAATACATACCTGAGAGTTTGGTTTGATGTTTTTCAGTGTCTTTTTTATGGCCGCTTTGTTGAGGAATGAAACTTCTTCCGCCAATTTAATATTGATTTCATCGGCATCATCCAGTTCTTCACGGCTAAGATAGTAGGCCCTCTTCATATTTCCCTGAAGAATATAGAGCACCGAAATCAAAAGTCCAATCCCAACGCCTTTCAGCAGATCAAGGAAAACAACAGCGATAATGGTCGCGATAAACGGGATAAACTGATACTTTCCTTTGTGCCAGAAATGCATTATTGTTGCAGGTTTCGCGAGTTTGTACCCAACCAAGATCAAGACCGCAGCTAATGTAGCCAGCGGGATTAAGTTCAAGATGAACGGAATTGTAAGGACACAGATTAAAAGCAGTGCACCATGAATTACAGTTGATAATTTTGAAGTGGCACCAGCATTTGCGTTGGCAGAACTTCTTACAACCACCGAAGTCATCGGTAAACCGCCTATTGCTGAAGAAATTAAGTTTCCAATGCCCTGAGCACGAAGTTCAAGATTGGTATCGGTAATTCTTCTTTTCGAATCTAAACGGTCGGAAGCTTCAATACAAAGCAATGTTTCTATAGACGCGA
>JAHRWY010000182.1:0-5023 GCA_019104935.1 Kaistella sp. | reverse complement strand
AATGTCATTAATTGAAAATCTAAAATGGAGACACGCTGTAAAAGCATACGATTCAACTAAAAAAGTTGCTCAGAAAGATCTGAATAAAATTCTGGAAGCAGCCAGACTTGCACCCACTTCTTCCGGTTTGCAGCCTTTCCGCGTGATTGTAGTGGAAAATCAGGAACTGAAAGAACAAATGGTAAAAGGAGCCCTGAACCCGGAAGTGATGAAAGACAGTTCTCACGTTTTGGTTTTTGCTGCGTGGGACCGTTATTCCGCTGAGAAAATCGACGAAGTTTATGATTACCATACGGATGTAAGAGAATTGCCACGTGGCCGTTTCAGCAGCTACACAGACCAGCTTAAAACCATTTACGGCGCGCAGACCGCGGAAGAAAATTTTGCTCATACGGCAAGACAGACTTATATCGCCTTAGGTTTGGCTATGGCACAGGCCGCTGAACTGAAAATCGACAGCACTCCTGCTGAAGGCTTCAGCAACGATGTTGTTGATGAGATTCTGGGATTAAAAGAATTAGGTCTTAAGAGTGTTACTTTACTGTATTTAGGTTACCGAGATGCAGAAAACGACTGGCTTTCCAAAATGAAAAAAGTACGCATCCCAATGGATGAATTCATCATTAAAAAATAATTCTGAAAGTAAGAACCTTTTCCAATGGATCATCTCAAAACGCCACAACTCAGTAACCAGCTGTGTTTCCCTTTTTACGTCATCGCTAAGGAAATAGCAGGGCTTTACCGTCCGTTACTTGAAGAACTGGATATTACGTATCCCCAATATCTGGTGATGATGGTTTTATGGGAGCATCAGCGGCTCACCGTAAATCAGATTGGTGAAAAACTTTCGCTCGACAGCGGTACATTAACCCCTTTGCTGAAAAGGCTGGAAACTAAATCCTATATTATACGCCAGAGAAAAATTGAGGATGAACGGGTGGTAGAAATCTCCCTTACCGATGTAGGCGAACGCCTTCAGGACAAAGCCTGCCTGATTCCCGCTAAAATGAACGAAAAACTAAATCTTTCGGAGACTGATGTGCGTGAACTGAAGGAAGCCATCAACAAACTTTTGGAAAAACTAAAAAAGTAAAAAAATATTGAAAACATTATATAAAACAACCGTAACCGCCACCGGCGGACGCGATGGGCACATAAAAAGCGACAATGGAATCCTCGAGCTGGATGTACGCATGCCTAAAGCACTTGGCGGCCAAACCGATGATTTCGCCAATCCCGAAATGCTATTTGCTGCCGGATATGCCGCCTGTTTCGACAGCGCGCTGAATCTGATCATCAAAAAAGCAAAATCTGCCGCCGGTGAAACCACCGTAAAAGCAACAGCAGGCATTGGCCAAATTGAGAACGAAGGTTTCGGCCTGGAAGTGGAACTGGATGTAAATGTGCCCGGCATATCGCTCGAAGAAGCGCAGTATTTAGTGGAACAGGCCCATCAGATATGCCCCTATTCAAATGCGACCAGAAATAATATTGAGGTAACACTTAAGGTTACCAATAATTAACCTTACGCTGTAAAACGTAAAATAAAAATCGGCAGACTTCTTTGAAGTCTGCCGATTTTGTGACCCGGAAGGGACTCGAACCCCCAACCCTCAGAGCCGAAATCTGATATTCTATCCAATTGAACTACCGAGCCATTAAAAATTTTTGATGATGAATTTTAAATTAAATCATCATTAATTTTTTAAAAAGAAATCTTCACACCTCCCAAAAACTGCGCTCCCAAAACTTTATATCCTTTGAAAGTCTGATAGTTTGTGTTGAGTAAATTATTTCCGAGTGCAAAAATACTGAAATTTTTGTGAACTTTGTACTCCGCAGACAGATTTAAATCTGCAAAGCCGCCAACTTTATCATCGGTATTCTCTTCTGACAGAAATAAATTAGGCGAAGTTCCTGATTCTGTGAAAGAAAAAGAATTTGTGGTTTTATCAGATCCGAAAATTGCTTTCGCGCCCAGATGAAGTTTTTTGCCTAACAAAGAATATTTACCTCCCAAACTTGCATGTACCAAAGGCTTATTGTAGATATGTTCGTAGTTATCGAGGTCATATTTTGCAAAATACATTTCGGCATCCAAAACAAGATTGGCCAGCGGGAAAAACTGCAGGCTTCCTTTCACCTCGCTTACCGTTCCGTTATCGTACACGGCAGAGAAGGTATTCGCAAAATCATACGGCGCACGGTCTAAGGTAAACGCATCATTGAAAAGACCATTGGCACGGAAGAACATTATGTCATTCATTTTTCCGTAACCTGCGCTCACATCGTATTTAATCATCTGATTTACATCGCCGCGCAACCCGATATACCCTTTGTATTTGGTTTCTGTTGCACGAAGTTCCTGGTCCGAAACGAGATACGGATTTTCTTCCAGCATATTTGCATAGGTATTCAGTTTCAAACCGCCTTCTACGCCGGCATAAAATTTAAATTCGTCTGTAGCCGCAAACTGCAATTCAGCTTTTGGGAACCAGTAGGTTTTATTGTTTTTAACTTCTTCTGCAAGAATATTATTTGAATTTTTAGCATTCAGGAAAGAGAAATCCGACCCGACCATCAGATAAGATTTTCCCTTGAAGAACGTCATTTTCGGCGATAATGTCGCATTTAAAAAGTTTGAAGAATTTTCGTTCAGAAGTGAAAATTCAGATTTCACGGTTTCAAGATTAATCCCGAGGTCTGCGTTGAACATCACGTCATCCATCGGCAGTTCCACTCCGTGTTTTGAAAGATTCACCAGGATTTCGGCCTGGGTTTCCTTCGAATTGAAATGATCATTAAGCAAAGAAGATTTCAACCGGATATCATTCAGAATATTGTTGGAATAAAAATCATAGAATCCGTTCAGTTTGAAACGGTTGGTTTTCTGCTTCAGATCAACATTTGCATCTGGCTGTAACGCATAAATCCCGTAATAATTATAGTTATTGATGCCATAATCGGCGTTCAAATTAAATTTTCCTTTCTCGCCATAAGAATTCAGATAAAGTCCAAGGTTGCCCGAATTTTGTTTTGAAGACCAGTCGTACTCTTTTGTAAGTCCCTTAGTTGAAAGGAAATGGAAATCGGCACCAACCTGCATATCGTTTTCGAGCGTGGTTGAAATATTACCGTCGGCCAGAATTTTCCCGAAATTCCCCATTCCGATCTGAAAATAATTATCCTGATAACTCGGATCGAATTTCGGTGAAATATCTTCGCCCTGAATGGTTGAAGTTTTAAAATCCGAAGCAGCTGGAACGTTGGTAATATTGTATTTCAGGTTCAGCGAATCCTGGGTTTTCTTTTCTTTTGGCGGATAGTTTTTCTCGGCTTCCACTGAAGTTTTTTTCTTTTCGATTTTCTTCACTTCAGGTTCGCGTTTGCGGTCCAGAATGAGTTTTTCTTCTTTAATCTGCGAAAAAACAGCGGTAGAAGAAACCAACATTCCCAATAAAAATATATTTTGAATTCTTAAATTCATATTTTCTGTTTTAAAACCTTTTGGATTTAGTGTTATTTTTTAATCTGACTTTTCACTTCTTTGGCCTCGGCAACAATTTCAGGGAAATCCTGATAGTTTGCGATAATCTGATCGACCGTATAACTCGCCTGGTAATTATCTTTCAGACCGATGTAATTTTTGGCCATCAGCACCAACGATTTTGCACCCCAATATTCTTCGGAAGCATAGTTGTTAGCCAGTTTAAAGATGGTTTCGTTGGATGATTTAAAGGCTTTTCCTTTGTTCTGGTAAAATGCTTTTGCATACAAAGCTTCCGCGGCAACTTCGGTATTCGATGATTTTTCCAGGGCCGTGTAAGCCGATTTAGCTTCACTGTCTTTCCCTCTGTTCATCAGGCTTCTTGCTTTAATTACTTTGGCCTGTTCGATAACAGACGCCGGATTTTTGGAATTGGCAAGCACCAAATCCGCAAAAGATTCTGCTTTGGTGAAGTTTTTCTCTGCCGCAAAAATTTTCATCAGTTCCAGATTCGCGAAGTTTTTCAGATTCACGTTGGTGGAATTCGAAAGTGGCTCCAGATATTTTTTGGCTTCGTTGGTATTATTCTGTTCCAGATAAATCTGTGCAAGTCTTGTTTGCGCATCTTCCTGATAATCGTTCTGTACATTCGCCACTTCCTGCAGCACCAAAAGTGCTTTTGCCGGATTTGCGGTCTGATAATAACTTTCGCCCAGCTCGTACTGTGCCTGGTACAGGCCATCTCCCGTAGGATTCTGGGTTAAATATTTTTCGTAAAGCGGAATTGCCTTTTTGTAATCTTTGCCTGCGTAATAGTTTTTGGCACTATTCAGGTTGATTTCATCAAGTTCGGAAGCATCAATCTTCACTCCTAAACTTCGCGCAAAGTTTTCATAACCTGCAGTATCACCGTTTTTCACGTAAATTGGACGCGAAGCCTGAACAATTTTACTGGCATAAGCCGTGTTTTTGTACTGGTTTCCGAGTGATTTTAATTCAGAAAGCGCTTTGTCGTTCTGGTTGAGATCGATATAATTCTGTGCGCGGTAAATCTGTGCGTTAGCAACCAAATCTTTATCAGAACTGCTTCGGATCACCTGTGAAAAATAGTCGTTGGAGCTGTTGTAATCGTCGTTTGCAGCATACGCTGTAGCAATTTCATACTGCGCGTCATCAACATATTCAGAGTTTTTATACTGCGAAATCAGCTTTTTAAGTGAAGAAATTTTCGCTTCAGTATCGCCTTTAAAGCCAAGCGCCATGGCTTTTTGGAATAAGGTATAATCGTCTGCATTTTCCGCCTTGTCATAAATTGCGATTGCTTCATTCAGCTGATTGTCTGCATAATAAGTATCGGCCAAACGAAGTTCCGCATCATTTTTAAAATCTGATTTAGGGTTTTTGAGGTATTCTGTAAAATACTGTTTCGCCTTATCGAATTTTTTGGATTTAAAATAAGCATAACCTAAATCATAGGTCAGCTGCTGTTTTTCAGGGAAATCCTGATTCAGAAGTTTTTCGTAGCGTACAATTGCT
>JAHRWY010000129.1:0-13042 GCA_019104935.1 Kaistella sp. | reverse complement strand
GGCAATTTTTGGCTTTTTGGCAGTGAGCTGTACCGATAGAAATGATGATGTGCTGGTTGATGATAACGATACTTATCCGATGATGAGAGATATCACAGGAACTTTCAACAGTGGAAACAGTTATACGATTTCTCAGGGAATTAACATTGCAAGTACAGATGTGGTGTTGGTTTACAGAAACATTAACTCAGGATCTTCAGGCACTGCTGTTTGGCAACTTCTTCCAAAAACGGAATACTTAACCAACGGTAGAGAATTAGATTATAACTTCCTGTTCGATACGGCAAATATTGAAATATATACTGAAGCTAACTTCGATCAGGCTACTCTTACCGCTGCAGAAGCTACGCAGTATCTAAATAACCAAAGATTCAGAATCGTTTTAGTTCCGGCTTCACAGGGTAAAAATACCAGCGTGGATTATAATGATTATAACAGTGTAATTAAATTTTACAATATTCCGGACCGCGATTAAAATTTTTAAAATCATTCAAAACTTCACATACAAATAAAACCCGTTGAAAGTATCAGCGGGTTTTAATTTTATGATTTTTGTCTGTTTTATGGCGTTTCAGGGAAAGTTTTTCTGAACATAATTTTTAAATCGAACATTATTTCTTACTTTTAAACTTCATTTTAAAATTAAAATTATGAGTGTTCATATCGCCGCAAAAAAAGGGGAAATCGCAAAAACGGTTTTGCAACCCGGAGACCCGCTTCGTGCCAAATATATTGCCGACAATTTTCTGACTGAAGTAAAACTGGTAAGCAAAACCCGCAATATTTATTATTTTACTGGTTTGTATAAAGGCAAAGAAATCTCTGTAGGAGCAAGCGGAATGGGCGCGCCAAGTATTGGGATTTATTCTTACGAGCTTTATACAGAATATGACGTAGATACCATAATAAGAATCGGAACTTGTGGTGGATACACGCCCGAACTGAACTTATTTGATGTTCTGAATGTTGAAAAGGCAGCCAGCGAATCGACTTACGCAAAGTTTGCCTGGGGAATTGAGGATGAAATTATTGAAAATCAGGGGAATGTGTTTGGTGTAATCAATAATACTGCTAGTAAATTATCTCAAGCAGTAAAATCTACAAACATACATACCAGCGACGTTTTCTACAGAGCAACGCCTGGCACTCCTGCAATTGCTGAAAAATATAACTGTACCGCAGTTGAGATGGAAGCTTTCGCGCTTTTTGCCAATGCCAAACATTTAGGAAAAAATGCTGCAACACTTCTCACGGTTTCGGATATTATTCCAACCCAGGAACAGATTTCGGCAGATCAGAGAGAACAGGCTCTGACTCCAATGATTGAGTTGGCTCTGGAAACAGCTTTACATTTATAAAAACTTAAACAAGTAAAAAATAAACGCTTTGATCTTTCAAAGCGTTTATTTTTTAATTAATCTTCATCTTCCAAAAGATGTCCGAAGTAATCTTTTTTTACCTTCAGGTAACCTTCACTATCCGAAGTCGAGGTGATTTGTAAAGGAATCCTTTTATTCAAATGTATACTGCTGTCTTCAACAATTTTCATTTTCGCAGGATTGTTGGTTAGAAGATTTATTTCTTTTACTCCCAAAATATTCAGGATTTCGATAGCCTCGCTGAAATCTCTGTCGTCTGCAGGAAGACCAAGTTTAAGATTCGCTTCTACGGTGTCGAAACCTCGTTCCTGAAGCGAGTAAGCTTTAAGCTTATTAATGATTCCAATGTTTCTGCCTTCCTGACGCAGATAAATAATAATTCCGCCATTCTCGTGGATAAATTTCATCGCTCCGTCGAGTTGCTGGCCGCATTCACATTTTTTGGAATGAAATACCTCCCCGGTAATACATTCGGAATGAAAACGGACATTTACGGGCTGCGAGAAATCTGTATTTTCGGCAATGATAGCCATGTGGGGCATCCAGTTGCTTTCATCCTCAGAAAAGGCAATCATCCTGAAATTCCCGTAATCTGTGGGAACCTGGGCTTCTGCTTGAATTTTTAACATGTAAATTAGTTTTTAAAGGTAGATACTGAATCCTGGGGAATGGTACTGTTCAGGAAGGTCATGTTTGTTTTGATTCTTACCAGATATCTGTTCAGCACTTCATCTTCATCACGGTTAAGAAATTTTCTGAGTTTTTGCAGCTTTTTATAAGATCTTTCGAATTTTATTTTTGAATCTTCCATACCTACCAGATTGTACGAAGTCATTGCGCCGATATAATCTTTTAAATGAGATTTGAGGATAAGAACTTCACTGTTTACAGCATCATTCCTGAATTTTGGAAACGAGCTTATCAAACTGGTAATTTCTGAGGAGTAAACAATAAGATTTTTTGTCTCAGCTAATGTATACGAAGTAGTTGATCCATTTAAAGAAACAGAATTTTCGCCTATGGGCGAGAGATTTATTTTCTCAGTAGAACAGGAAAAAATAAAAAATAACAGTAAAATGTAACTAATTTTTAGTCTGGTCATTTTTCACGTTTTGATACAGGACCGGATTAAGATTTTCATCATTATACATTTTCATCTGTTTGTAAACTTTCATCTTAATCTTACCGTTCTCTATATCAAAAAGCAATTGGTCTATTGCTTCAGACAGATCCTTTTTCTGCTCCAGTAATACATTGAGTTTATTGGTACAGTTGAATCTGTGTTCTTCACTTGCAGAATTTCTGTTGGCTTCAAGTGACATATGGTAGATTTTCAGTGCGAGTATCGAGAGGCGATCCACTGCCCATGCGGGGGTCTCGCTGTTGATTTTCGCGTTGGAATCCGGCGTGATATTTTCATATTTCTGTAGAAACCAACTGTCGATAAACTCTACCAAATCAGTTCTTTGCTGATTTGAAGAGTCTATTCTTCTTTTAATTTTTAAGGCTTCAGCTGGTGTTATATTTTCGTCACGAATTATATCTTCCAAATGCCATTGAACGGTATCGATCCAGTTCTTTGCATACAAAAGCCATTCCAAAGTATTTTTTTGAAAGGAATTATTAATCGGCGTATCTACATCATCTTTTAAGTGATAATCATTAATCGACTGATTAAAGATTTCCCAGGCACTTTCGGAAAAGCTCATAGCTGAAATTAGTTCGCAGGATTAGAATTATTTTTTTGGTCTTCCGGAGTTTTCTTGTCTTCTTCTTTCACAGCATCTTTAAATTCTTTGATGCCAGAACCTAAACCTCTCATCATTTCCGGGATTTTTTTGCCTCCGAAAAGAATGAGTAATATTACAGCAACGATGAGTAAGTGTTGCCACGAAAGTGCTAATATGGTAAGTGTAGTCATGTTTTAATTTTGTACAAAGTTAAAATATATTTTTCAATTTACCCAACCCATTGGATCCACTGGATTTGTGCCGTTCCAGATCTGGAAATCCAGCGTGTAGGTTCCATCGAAATCTGCACCCACAGTCCCAATCGAGGTGCCTGCTGAGACCTGTTGGTTAGCGGAAACCATGGTATTCGAGAGGTTTGCATAAATAGTAAAATATTCACCGTGTTTCACGAAAACCATTTTAGAGCCGTCGCCTGAAGCTACCACTCGGGAAACGGTTCCTGGAGCTACACATTTGGCAACAGTTCCTTTTGTAACGGCAATCTTAATTCCGTTATTTTCTTCAATAATATTTTTGAAAACCGGGTGCGGTTGGCGTCCAAATCGGTGGGTAATCGTTCCGTAAGCCGGCATTCCCATTTTGCCGCGGTTGGCTGCAAAGTTATTTCCTACAGCACTTGATACACCGTAATTGGTAAGAGCTTTGGTTTCCGCAGCTTTTTTCTGATCTTCATTTTTTTTGCTGAGGGAGGCTTCGGCTTCTCTGGCATCGGCAGCTTTTTCTGCAGCAGCTTTTGCGTTGGCAGCAGCGATAGCAGCATCTTTTGCAGCGGCGGCTCTTCGGGCTTCTGCTTTTTCTGCATCTGCTGCTCTTCGGGCATCTTCAGTTTTTTTCGCATCTGCTGCGGCCGCTATTTTTGACCTTTCGGCTTCCTCGGCTGCTTTTTTGTCTGCAATATCTTTAAGTCGTTTTGCCTCTTCATCAGCCTTCTTTTTTTCTAAGGCTAAAGCTTCTAAACGGGCTTTGTTTTCAGCTTCAATTCTGGCTTTTTCACGTTCTGCGGCGATTTTTGCGAGACGTATTTTCTCTGCCTCTTCCTTTTTTCTTTGTTCTTCTTTTGCTTTTGCTATTCTGATCTCTTCAGCAATGATAGAACGGATTTGACCTTCGAGTTTTTTAGATTCGGTTTGTTTCTGCTTCAATTCTGCCGTCAGTTGAGCTTCATTTTTCTTGAATTCCTGAAGCAGATTTTCTTTCTGTTTCTTTTCTGCAGCAATGGTGAGCAGATCTTTTTGCTGATTGGATAATAAGGTTTCTTTGTCTTTAACCGACTTCTGTTTTAATGCGATATTCTGGAGCAGTACCTGTGCGGCTTTGGAGATTTCCGCGGCTTTTTTATCCTGATAATCAGAATAATCTTTCAGATACTGAACTCTGCGCAGGGCTTCACCGAGATTTTTAGAGGAGAGAATAAAGGTTACTTTGTTCTGTACGCCTTTGTTTTTGTAAGCTTTTACCAGAACTTCAGCATAATTTTTCCTTAAAACAGCCAATTCCCGGTTTTGTCGGTTAATTTCCAGTTGGCGGAGGTAAATATCATCTTCAATGAGTCTTTTTTCCTTTTGGGTGTTGGTATAAACTTTTTCGCGGAGCTGAATTTTTTTTTGAACATCATTAAGATAAGCGACAGAAAGTTTCGATTGCTGTTGGGTTTTTGCTAAGTTCGCATTGATGGAGGCAATCTGTTTTTTAAGTTCTGCATTTTGCTTTTGAAGTTGTTCTTTCTTTTGCGAGAATAAAATTCCGAACAAAAAAAGTCCTATTAAAAAGCTTAATTTCTTAATCATCTGATCTCAGTTTTCGTATAATTATTGGGAACGGAATACGGAGTATCCATCTTCGAACTGTCAAATTTCGTATTTTCCAATAAAATTTGGCTTGTTTTTGTACCTTTTATTATTATTTTAACATTTGTTGGCAATTGCATACTTTCAAAGTTCGCCCAGTTTGCATAAGAAACTTCAAGGTTATCTGGCGAATTTGCATTTTTCAGAAATACTTTTGAAAGGTTCATGTCGTTGCCATAATCTATTGTCACTGCGTATTCTGATGTTTTGCCATCATTTACAAACTTCAGATTCTTTACTGAAGTCAATTGATAACCCTGAGCATTTTTCGTCAGCACAAAATCATTTTCATTCACCGGAATAAATGTTCTTCCTGTAAGAAGATTCTGTAGAGAACTGAAATCGATGAAATTAACATTCAGCAAGTTGTTAAGGTAAGAAAAATCGGATTCAATATACGTCTTGTTCCATTTTTCGTAGCCCTTAATTCCCTCTGGAGTTGCAATTCCGCGGCCTACATTCAAAAACACCGCAATCATGTTCATCCAAACTTTTTGTCCGTTTTCGATATAAATCGTCGCATCTAAGGTAGGGATAAAATTTCCGGTCTCCACATTTACTCTGGAGTTAATTTTCACCTGTTGAAAGGTAGGTTTTTTATTTATTTCCTTAAAAAAAGCTGTAGTTTCCGTAATGGATGTATTGGTGCTTACAGGCACATTTGCAACGGTTTGTGTTTTACACGACAGTACTGAAATTGATGCGAGAAGGATGATAATATAATTTTTCATAAGAATTTTTACTTTTTTTGTTTGCGAAAAAAGTTTGCAATATTAACGCCAAACCACACAAATTGTTTTTGTGTGGTTTGGTGAAAGTTTATTTATAAAGTTATCAGCTTTTCGAAAGAAAATCCAGAACCGAATAATCTCCCAAAGAAATTTCGCGGGCAACCCCGAAATACTGCGCAGAATTACCAATCATCGAATTGCTTAAATTCCCATGATCAATTAATGTATTTTCCTGAATAAGGGAATGATCAATGTTGGAATTGATGATTTTGGTATTGTTTCCCAGAGATACACAAGGACCAATCTTGGAGTTAGAAATTTCTACATTTTCACCAATAAAACATGGTGGAATGATAAGGCAGTTGGAAATCTTTGCAGATGCAGGATAGTTTGCTACGTTCTCTTTTTCGTAGTTCAAAACCTTGCCGTTTGTTTCTACTGTTGCGTTTTTGTTTCCGCAATCCATCCAGTCATCCACTTTGCCGAGGGAGAATTTGGCGCCTTTCTGGCGAAGATTTTCCAGTGCGGTGGTCAGTTGGTATTCTCCGCCCTGTTTAATGTCGTTGCTCATGATATAATTAATCTCATCCATGAGTTTTTCTGCAGAATTGAAATAATAAATTCCGATAATGGCAAGATCAGAAACAAAGGTTTTAGGTTTTTCTACAAAATCGGTAATAAAACCGTAATCGTCGAGTTTTACGACACCAAATGCGGAAGGATCCTCCACTTTTTTAACCCAGATTACCCCATCTGAATTTTTGTCGAGTACAAAATCTGCCTTAAAAAGGGTATCGGCAAAAGCCACTACTACATCGCCCTGCATTGATGCTTCTGCGCATTTAATCGCGTGTGCGGTTCCGAGAGGTTCGTCCTGAGTATAAACGCTTCCCTTAGCTCCAAGTCTTTCTGCAATCTGAATTAAAGAGGCTTCAACTTCAGGTCCGAAATCACCGATAATAAAGGCAATCTCATCAATTTTTTCTCCTGCAACTTTCGCAATATCTTCTACGAGTCTCTGAACTATTGGTTTCCCGGCAATCGGAATTAAAGGTTTGGGAACCGTTAATGTGTGTGGTCTTAACCGGGAACCTCTTCCCGCCATCGGAACGATTATTTTCATAATTTGTTTATTTTTTTAAGCTGTTTAATGTTTGCAACAGCATTTTTTATTTTTAGAATAGAAATTTATTTAGAAGTACTTCCGAAACCGCCTGCGCCACGATCTGTCTCGTTGAGTTCGTCAACTTCATCCCAAATTGCGGTTTCGTGTTTTGCAATTACCATTTGTGCAATCCTGTCGCCGTCATTCACTGTAAATGATTCTGCGGATAAATTTACTAAAATTACCCCTATTTCTCCCCGGTAATCTGCATCAATTGTTCCGGGAGTATTCAAAACGGTGATTCCGTTTTTTAAGGCGAGGCCGCTTCTTGGGCGTACCTGTGCTTCATAACTCTGTGGAAGTTCCATGAGCAAACCCGTTGCTATCAATTTTCGTTCCAGCGGCTTCAGTGTTACAGGCTCATCCAGATTTGCGTAAAGATCCATTCCGGCAGAAAGTGCAGTTTGGTATTTTGGTAACGCGTGTTTTGAGCGGTTAATGATTTTAATTTTCATGAAATCTTTATCTTTTAATTTTATTCAGCAGGCTTTGCGGAATTAATTTTTGGGTTTTAATTAAAATGATGGCTAAAACTAAAAAGATTAGATTTCCCAGCCAAATATTGTGTTTGAAATTTTGATAATATACCAGCGAAACAATGATGGTTATAGAAATCACCATAATATTGCTGTATAAATTGTAGGGAATCGGGTGTTTTCTCTGTCCCCAAATATAAGAAACTGTCATCATCACGAAATAAGATGCAATGGTTGCCCAGGCAGAGGCCCAGTAACCGTATTTCGGAATGAAATAAAAATTAATCGCAATGGTAACCGCAGCACCGATAAACGAGATGTAGCTGCCAACAATTGTTCTGTCGGAAAGTTTATACCAGACCGAAAGGTTCAGGTAAATGCCTAAAAACAGACTTGCAAAGAACAAAATCGGAAGGATTTGAATTCCTTCGTAATATTCAGGATTTCTGAGGTAGAATTTAGAAATCCAGTCCAGATTTACACAAAGGAAAAGAATGATCATGCAGTTTACTCCTATGAAAACATCCATCAGTTTTGCATACGTTTTTCCGGCATTTTCATTTTTTGAATGGCTGAAGAAAAACGGTTCAATCCCCAAAACATACGCCTGCCTGAAAAGCACCACGAAGGTTACAATCTTTGCCACTGCACCATAAACTCCAAGCTGGTGGCGCCCGATTTCCTCGGGAAGAAGGAATTTCAGAAACTGCCGGTCCATGGTTTCATTTATAATTCCGGCTAAACCCGCAATCATGATGGGCCACGAATATTTAATCATTCTTTGCCAGAGTTCCCACGAAAAATATTTCAGTTTTGCAATGAAAATATCTTTAAACAAAAGAAGGAAAGTTACACCGCTGGCAACAAGATTGGCGACGAAAACATAGCCGATGCCGAATTCCGGGCTGTATTTTAAACCCAGGATCCCGTCCGGAAGACGCGGTAAAACCTGCAGAAAGAAGATAACAAGCAAAAAGTTGATTACTCCGTTCGTTATTTTTATGGAGGCATATTTTAGCGGTCTTTCATTCTTTCTAAGCAAAACGAAAGGCATCGCGCAAAACGCATCGAGCGAAAGAATGATAACTAAAATCGTAAGTAAATCAACCTGAGTAGGTGTTTTGAAGGCGACCGCGAGTTCTTTACTGAAGCTGAGGGAAAATATAAGAAACAGAAGCGTAGCAGCTGCGACACTGAAAAACGCGGTAGAAATGAGTTTTTTGTCGTTCTTTTCGTCGAGCGCAAAACGGAAGAAAGTTGTTTCCATGCCGTGCGTCAACAGAACAGCGATAACACCGGCAACAGAATAGAAATCTGCGAACGGCGCGTAAGCTTCAGGCCCAAAAGCTTTGGTAATATAAGGATTTATGATAAACGGGAACAGGCGGATGATTACCGTGGTAAGTCCATAAAGCGCAGTTTGTCCCAGCAGTTTTTTGTACAAAATTCAGATATTTCTGCAAATGTATCGTTTTAATTAAAATCAAAAAAATCTCACCGTAAAACTTATCTGTTTTGAAATCCGAATACTTTTTCGGAATGAAATCGCTAAATTTACAGTGAAATAAAACTGAATAAAAATAAATGAAAACGCTCATAAAAAACGCTGAAATCGTCAACGAGAATCAAGTATTTAAAGGCGATTTGCTCATAGAAAACGATTTCATTTCAAAAATTGGAAATAATATTTCTGAAGAAAATGTAGATCGGGTTATTGATGCCGAAGGAAAATATCTTTTACCTGGTGTTATTGATGATCAGGTACATTTTCGCGAACCGGGTTTAACCTGGAAGGGTGATATCGAAAGTGAATCCCGCGCCGCGGTTGCCGGTGGAGTTACCAGTTTCATGGAGCAGCCCAATACGGTGCCCAATGCCGTAACCCAGGAACTTCTGGAAGAAAAATACAGGATTGCCGCCGAAAAATCATTTGCGAATTATTCATTCATGATGGGTGGTACCAATGATAATCTTGAAGAAGTTCTGAAAACAAATCCGCGCAATGTCGCTGGGATCAAACTGTTTCTCGGCTCTTCTACCGGAAATATGCTCGTTGATAATCCTGAAACTCTGGAAGAAATCTTCAGTAAAACGAAAATGCTGATCGCTGTTCATTGTGAAGACGAAGCAACCATCAGAACCAACACTGAGAAATATAAAAAAGAATACGGAGACGGTATTCCAATGAGGTTCCATCACTTGATCCGCAGTGAGGAGGCCTGTTATATCTCCTCTTCAAAAGCGGTAGCACTGGCAGAAAAAACCGGAGCACGGCTTCATATTTTTCATGTTTCTACGGCAAAAGAAACCACACTGTTCAGAAATGATATTCCTTTAAAAGATAAAAAAATCACCGCCGAAGTCTGTGTGCATCACCTCACCTTTACCGATGCTGATTACGAAACAAAAGGAACTTTAATCAAATGGAATCCCGCCGTTAAAACCCAAAAAGACAAAGATGGCTTGTGGGAAGCGCTGCTGGATGACAGAATTGATGTGATAGCGACCGACCATGCACCGCACACCTGGGAAGAAAAACAGCATGTTTACACCAAAGCGCCTTCAGGCGGACCGCTCGTTCAGCATTCTTTGGTTATTATGCTCGAAAATTTCAGAAACGGTAAGATTTCTCTCGAGAAAATTGTAGAAAAGATGTGCCACAATCCGGCAATACTGTTCCAGATTGAAAAGCGCGGGTTTATCCGTGAAGGTTATAAAGCGGATTTGGTTCTGGTTGATTTAAAAGAAAATTTCACAGTTTCCAAGGAAAACATTCTTTACAAATGTGGTTGGAGTCCATTGGAAGGAACAGAATTTCATTCCAAAGTCACCCATACGTTCGTCAACGGGCATCTTGTTTTCGAAAACGGAAAAGTTTCTGAAGGAAAATTTGGTGAAAGGTTGCTTTTTGATCGGGATTAATAATTTTCATGCTATTAAACCGGATGAGTGGTTCTCTGAAAATATATTTTATATTAAAAAAATACCGGTGATATTTTTATGCTGGTTTCGCGCAACAATCCATTATTTTCAGCATAACGAAACTTTATATCCACAGATAATTTTCCATAAATTTACAAAAAACCAAGAATATGAATCTTTATACACAACCCATGCTCAAGGAAGGAGCGCTGAAAGATAAAGTTGCCATTGTAACCGGCGGAGGAAGCGGATTGGGAAAAGCCATGACCAAATATTTTCTCGAACTGGACGCCAAAGTGGTCATCACGTCCAGAAATCTGGAAAAACTGCAGACAACCGCCACGGAACTCGAAGAACAAACCGGAGGAAAAGTGCTTTGTGTTGCATGTGATGTGAGAAACTGGGACGAGGTGGAAGCCATGAAAGATGCTGCGATAAAAGAATTTGGGCAGATTGATATTCTTCTCAACAACGCTGCAGGAAATTTTATTTCTCCCACAGAAAGACTCACGCATTCTGCATTCGACTCCATTCTTGATATTGTTTTAAAAGGAACAAAAAACTGTACGCTTTCCATCGGAAAATACTGGATCGAAAATAAGATTCCCGGAACTGTACTGAATATTGTAACGACCTATTCCTGGACCGGCTCTGCGTATGTTGTGCCATCTGCATGTGCAAAGGCTGGTGTTTTAGCCATGACGAGAAGCCTTGCGGTAGAATGGGCGAAATATGGCATCCGTTTCAATGCTATTGCACCTGGACCATTCCCGACAAAAGGCGCTTGGGACAGGTTGCTGCCGGGAGATTTGCAGGAAAAATTCGACATGCGTAAAAAAGTCCCACTGAGAAGAGTTGGCGAACATCAGGAACTGGCTAATCTTGCGGCGTATCTCGTTTCAGATTATTCTGCCTACATGAATGGGGAAGTGGTAACAATCGATGGTGGCGAGTGGCTTCAGGGAGCCGGCGAATTCAATATGCTCGAAGAAATTCCACAGGAAATGTGGGATATGCTTGAAGCGATGATTAAAGCGAAAAAATCAAATTAACTCAAATAAAAAACTCAGGATTTTGATTCTGAGTTTTTTTAGCTTAGTACATGAAAAAACGCCCTGAAAAATCAGAGCGTTATACCTAAATTTGTAGACCCACAGGGAGTTTTTGTTTAAACCAATAAAGCAATGTAGGTCATCATATTGCTGACAATAAGTAAGTTAGATGATTTTATAAAAGTATAAAGCATCGTATAAACCATTAAACAATCCCCGATTTAGTCCCTGATTTTAGAGGTAGGGACTAAACACACTCAAATCTCAAACCTTCACAACGTTAATTATTACATTTTGTCACCCGCCAGCGGATTTTCGTTTTTAAATGTCAGTTGAGAGAATACGGAAAATTGATGCAGGTCTCCTTAGCAAAGTGACCAACGCGAAATCAGTTTGAAATTGACTCTGGGTAATTTTTTTAGTATAAAACGACATCTTTGTAATGGTATCTTATTCAGAACATTGGAGAACAACTGGTATACAGTTGTCATGGCGGTACGTCCACCGGCACAGACGGAATATTGCTGTGCGCGGTGCTGCAGGTGAATAAAATCACTATATCATTCCCCTGAGACAAGCATTTATTGAATGAATTTACGGGCTCAACTGCCAACTCTCTGACCCTTTTTTCTGCATCCTATAAAAGGGTGTCGGAAACTGCTGGTTTTCTAGAGGGAGACAAACTTTTTAAATTATAACTATCCTAACGGCTGGCTGGGGATTATACGCAACACATTACTGTTTGATCCCAACACGCAAAAAAAACGGGCCGAAGCCCGCTATGTTTAAAATTTCATCTTCTGAATCCGTACTGCATTCAGAATAGCAAGCAGTGCAACGCCCACATCTGCAAAGACGGCTTCCCACATCGTCGCTAAACCCCCTGCGCCTAGTACCAGAACAATCGCTTTTACCCCAAAAGCCAATGCTATATTTTGCCAGACAATTTTTTTGGTCTGCTTGCCAATATTAATGGCCATCGGGATTTTTGATGGTCTGTCGTCCTGAATGACAACATCTGCGGTTTCAATGGTTGCATCGCTTCCCAATCCACCCATCGCAATTCCAACATCACTTAAAGCAACAACCGGTGCATCGTTGACTCCGTCGCCGACAAATGCCACCGTTTCATTCCGTGTTTTTATTTCTTTGACTTTATTCACTTTATCTTCAGGCAATAAATCGCCGAAAGCATTCGTGATTCCCAGTTTTTCTGCCACGGCTTTGACCACAGTTGATTTATCGCCGCTCAGCATCGTGACCTTTACTCCCAGACTGTGCAGTTTTTGCACTGTGTCAGCTGCGTCTTCCTTAATACTGTCTGCAATGGTAAGGTATCCAGCAAATTTTCCGTCATAAGCAACGGCAATTAATGTTTCTATAATATCATTTTGATTTACATCGTATTGGATGTTGAATTTATCCATCAGTTTAAAGTTTCCTACGAGTAACTCTTTTCCCTGATATGATCCTTTCAAGCCATGTCCTGCTATTTCCTCTACATTGTCGAGAATAACAGTATGGTCGGGTTCACCCAGGTGTTCATGAATTGCAGTTGCCACCGGATGGGTGGATGAATTTTCGATTACATTCACTAATTTCAGAATTAACTCCCGGTCGAATTGCGGTTTCAGATTTACGGTCTGTACTTTGAAAACACCTTCAGTCATGGTTCCGGTTTTATCCATTACCACATTTTTCACCTCTGCTAACGCATCC
>JAHRWY010000097.1:0-3484 GCA_019104935.1 Kaistella sp. | reverse complement strand
AAAACTTCAGTTCTTCTTCCGCAAAGGATCATTCTGAAACCTTTTTGTGCGAGTAATTCGGCGGTTGCTTTTCCAATTCCGGAAGTTGCTCCGGTGATGAGTGCTGTTTTCATTTCAATTGGGGTATTTATCAGATTTATTTAATTTGTATCGAAACTCTGGAACGCGTCCTCGATATGAGTGAGTTGCAGAACGCCCTTTTCATCAGGAAGAACCGTGATAATATCGAACCGAACTTCCTTATCAATCGTCCTGTCCTGCATGAAAAAATCGGTACACATCACGATCGATTTTATCTTTTTCTTCGTCACCGCTTCCTGAGGCTCGATTACGGTGTTGTAACTTCTGGCTTTCACTTCGGCAACAACAATCAGGTTTTCAAATTCAGCAACAATATCGATTTCAGCTTTCTGATATCGGAAATTTCTGGCAATGATTCTGTAATTTTTCTTTTCCAGGTATTCCACAGCAAGATCTTCTGCAAGATTCCCGAAATCGTTGTGTTCTGCCATAATTTTAAAATTTTACTTCAACTTTATTACCGACTTTCATCGAAATTTCTGCTCCGATGATGATGGGGCGGTTATCATAAATATGTCCGTTCGGAAAGCCAAAAATCACAGGAAAATCATATTTGGAAATCCGCTCGGCAATGATGCGGTAAGAAAATTCATCGAAGCTTTCTTCGTAGTTGATGTTTTCTTTTTCGTCTTCCATAAGCGTCATTCCGCCAACGATAAGTCCTTTAATTTTACTGAAAACGCCAGCAAGTTCCAGCGACATCAGCATCCTGTCCAACGCATAGAATTTTTCGCCGATATCTTCAATAAAAAGGATTTTATCTTTGAAATCAAACGAATATTTTGTTCCCAGCAATGCGTAAATAAGTGCCAGGTTTCCGCCTACCAATTCGCCTTGGGCAAATCCGGAGGTGTTGAGTTCATTTTTTTTGATGGAATATTCCGGCATTTTGCCCTTCAGAATATCGAAAGTGAGATCATAACCTTCCGGCGTCACTCCAAACCCTGATGTTTTAACGGTTTGTGCGTGAATGGAAGCAAAACCTTTTTTCAGTAAATAGCTTTGAATCACAGTATTGTCGGAATATCCGATATACCATTTGGGATTTTCTCTGAACTCTGAAAGTTTTAAATGTTCCACTAAATGCTGGCATCCGTAACCGCCTCTGGAAGCCCAGACTGCTGAAATTTCAGGATCGTTCAGTGCCCAGTTCATGTCGGAAATTCTTTCGTTCTCCGTCCCTGCATAACTGTACCCGTTTGAAAATTTGGTATAAAGATGTTCACCCAAAACCGGTTCGTAGCCTTTTGAACGGATGATATGTAAACCATTCTCCAGTTGCGGTTTCTCTACAGAGCCGGCGGGCGAGATTATTGCAATTTTATCGCCTTTCTTTAAGGGTGCCGGGAAAATAGGTGCTTTCATTACTGCATTAGTTTTTGCTCGGTTTTTTCTGCTTCTTCCAGCTGCCTGTCGAACTGGTTAAATTTTTTGAAACTCTGCAGAAATATAAAAATACTGAATCCTACAAGAATAAATCCTACGCCTTTACGGATTTGGTTGGCGAGTTTTTCAGTAAGTTTATCGTGAAACTGTTTCGCCAGATAGATTTTAAAGAAATCGATACCAAGATATGTTGCAACAACCAAAGCCATGTACAGCAGAAATTCGTTGAGATCCGGATAAGCATTCCGCACCGAAATTACGGTAACAAGCCAGAAAAGCACGACCCCGATATTCAGGATATTGAAGAAAAATCCGTTTAAAAAAGTCTTGAAGTAATTCTGCCCTATCATTTTTTCCTCACCGGCAAGATGCATTCGGGTTCGGGAAACAATCATGTAAATGGCGTAAATTAAAATGATAAAGGAGGTAATTCTGTAAAATCCGGGATGTTTATCAATAAGCTGTACCAGGTCGGCACTGGCGAAAAAAGCTGCTGCAATACACAGTATATCTGCTACAATTACACCTAAATCCAGTGCCAGCGCATGTTTCGGACCGCGGGAAAAACTGGTTTCTATCAAAAGAAAGAAAATAGGTCCGATGAAGACCAGACTGAGCATAATTCCTAAACCAATGGCAGAAAGTATAAGTTCAAACATCAGTATTGAAATATATGATTCGTGCTGTCTTCAGAAAATTCATAATCCTTTACCACCCTAAAACCGAAGAAACCGTCTTCTATATCGTATGTAATCACTCTTTTATCCTTCATTTTTTCATAATTAAAAAACATTCTCGGCAGGTCATATTCTTTATAAACTCCGCCTTCCAAATAAATTGTTGTTGACCTGCCTTTTTGCGAAGAATATCTTCCTTTACTTCCCTGAATATCAGTTATTCCGTAAGCATAACGGTAGGTCTCCTGCGTCGGGCGTTTAGAAAAAACGTAATTAAACAAGAAGAAACAATTAAAAAGTAAAGGTAATAAAATTAAAAAAAAGACATATCTGTTGATCTGAATCCGGAAAATCCGGAACAGAATAAACCCAATGCTCATCAACAATATAAAGCTGATAAAAAGATTGTTTACCGAAATAAACGTATAAGTAATGATGCTAAAAAAGAGAAAAGCGTTCAGAATAAATCCAAACACTTTTACTAAATCGGTGAGAAAAGCCTTGTAATGCTCCGTCATTATTCAACAATCTTGAAATCAAGCTGTTTCTGGATGAGATTGGCTTTCATAACTTTTATTTTAACTTCCTGGCCTAACTGGTATTGGTTTCCGGTCCTTGTACCGATTACCGCATGGATTTTGGCATCGTACTGATAAGAATCGTCCATCAGATCACGTAGTTTGATTAAACCTTCAGCACCGTTTTCCGGAATCTGTACCCAGAACCCGAAATCCGCAACACCGGAAATTACACCGGTAAAGACTTCGCCCAAATATTTCTCCATAAATTTCACCTGCATGAATTTAATAGAATCTCTTTCAGCATCGGCTGCCAAACGTTCCATCGCACTGCAGTGTTTACTTTTTTCCTCAAAATCCTGCTTGTTCGGAGATTTTCCGCCATCCAGATAATGCTGAAGTAAACGGTGCGCGATTAAATCCGGATATCGGCGGATTGGGGAGGTAAAGTGGGAATAATATTCGAATCCCAGACCATAATGGCCAATCGGATTGGTTGAATAAATCGCTTTACTCATAGACCGCATTGCCAGGGTTTCAATCATATTTTCTTCGCCCTTGCCCTTCACATCGGTTAATAAACGGTTGAGCGATTCCGCAACTTTTTTCGTGTTTGCCAAATCCATTTTATAGCCGAAAGTGGAAACAAATTCTCTTAGTGCTTCGAGTTTTGTGGGATCCGGATCGTCGTGAATTCTGTATATAAAGGTGTTTCCTGTAGGATCTCCTTTTCGGTTCAGCGAAACAAATTCCGAAACTTTCCGGTTGGCCAGAAGCATAAATTCTTCAATCAGATGATTCGAATCTTTACTTATTTTGAAA
>JAHRWY010000093.1:0-5511 GCA_019104935.1 Kaistella sp. | reverse complement strand
AATGTTATTCTTAAAAACCGGCATTCTTCAGAAACAAAGGTGAAGGAAGTAATGTCGGTAAATCTTCCTGAAGTTAAACCGCTCGACACCCTAAATCATTGTATGCAACTGATGGCCGATCACAATGTGCGCTATCTGCCGGTGATGGAAGAGGGTATTATGAACGGTATTATTTCGATTACCGATGTCATCCGCGAAAAAGTAATTGATCAGAAAGAAGTCATTAAACAGCTGAAAGAATATATCCAGGGTTAATCAATGCTTTGTTTTATCCTCCGGAACATTCCCTTCTGGTAATTGGTGATAAAAACGCCGCAGATAATAAGCGCAGTGGCGGTAATAAATGCTGCCGAAATTTCTTCATCCAGAATCAGCCATCCCAAAAATATTGCAATCACTGTATTTACATAAGAAAGCAGGGAAACCTGGGTTGGCGAAATCTTCTTTAAAGCAAAATGAAACGCAAAATAAGCCGCCACAGACCCAAAAACCGCCAGATAAACTGTTGCTGCGATGCTTTTGAAAGACCAGGAAGCTGCTTCAATGTTATCAACCACAATAAAAGCTAAAATGAGTTGTGCCACTCCTGCAAAAGCAAACTGATAAAATAAGTTAAGCGAAATATTCTGATGCTGTACGTGCATTTTTTTGGTGAGAATAGAACCTAAAGCCCAGCCCGAAATTGCGATAAAAATACAGATGACCCCCATGCGGTAATCCGGGTTCAGCAGATCCTGAAGGCCGTCTTTAAATATCAGCAGAATTCCGCTGAAACCCATTAATATTCCGATTAAGGAGCGGTAGGTAAACTTCTGCAAACCAAAGAATATGCTGCCTATAAACACCAGAAGAGGTGATGTAGCGCTGATAAGAGATGCCAGGCTGCTCGAGAGATGCTCTTCTGCAACAGTCGTTAAACCGTTCGCCACGATCAGCATCAACACCGAAAACATGATCTGGATTTTGAAGTTCCGCCAGCCAATCCACAGGAGCTGTTGATTATACAGCAGAATCACGAGTAACAAAACCGCCGCAATCAGCTGCCTGATGCCTGCTACAAACCAGGGCGGAATGGTTTCCACCGCTATACGGATTCCCAGAAAAGTGGTTCCCCACACAACAGCAACGGTAAGCACCGCCAGAACAAGTTTTGGATCTTTCAACATTTTAAAAAGAAGATTTTTCCCTCTGCGACAGCATTTTTATTCCCAAAGCAGAAATCAGACATAACACAATAAGCACCACCCACAAAGTGGTATAACTGAAACGGTCGGCAATAAAAGCGCCGCCGGCAGGAGCAATTATTCCGGATAATGACCAGACAAAAGTATACGCAGATGCATAACTGGCACGGGATGCTGCACCGGCTCTGTTCACGACAAACGTATTGATAAACGGCAAAGCCAGCATTTCGCTTACCGTAAGAAAAACAATGGCAATCACCGCAGAAACAACCACGGAGAATATCGGAAACAAAATCAGCGAAAAGGCGATGGCTGCAATAAAAATGCCAGCATAAATATACACAACGTCCTTGTTTCTGGTTTGCAGATGCTGTACCAGCACCATTTCGAAAACCGCAATGAGCATTCCGTTGAGGCCTAAAATACTTCCGATTAAAGATTCGTCCAGCTGCTGAACATCTTTCCAGAAAACCGGCACCAGTTTGAAAACGACCAGAAAGCAGGAAATATAAATGAGGATGAGCAGCAGGAATTTCAAATACAGGGCATCTTTCCACGGAGATTTCGATGCAGAAACCTGATGCTGTTCTCTGATTCTTTTAAACTTATTGATTTTAGGCAGAAGGAACATGATTAAAATTCCCACAAGAATATAGGTAGATCCTTCCACAAAAAAAAGAAGATGATAATCGATGGATGCTAAAATTCCGCCCACTGCCGTGCCTAATCCCATTCCAAGATTCACCGCAAAACGGTTTAAGGAATACGATTTCGTCATCATTTCCGGTTTCGAATAGTAGGCAATTGCAGTGAAATTCGCCGGCCGGAATGCCTCACTGAAAAATCCAATCAATACAGCAACCAGACAAAGCAGTTCAAAATCGGTGACTTTCGCAAAGAAAATAAACAGCAGGCCGCTGACGATACTTGTAACAATCTGCACAGCCCGAAACCCTATTTTTTTAATAAAATACCCGCTTGATAAAGCGCCGAAAACCGCGCCTACACCAAATAAAGTAATCACCAAACCCGCATCGGCAAGACTTCTTCCAAAAATCCGCGTAACATACACACTCATAAAAACTGCCGCCATGGTGCCCATTCTGTTGATGAGCATCACAAGGGAGAGCATCCAGCTTTCTTTGCTTAACCCGCTGAAAGCCGTTTTGTAAGTGTTGATGATTTTATTGAACATGGGGAGGAGAGAAGTTGAAAAAGAACTGCAAAAGTAGCCAATTTACCTGACCGATGAATAATTTCAGCCTGAATTTCATGCAAATTTAACCTTATAGACCTTCCTGTTTTTTATGATTAAATTTTTATCTTTGACCATCTAATAAAAGCAGAAAAAATGGTCGGAATTATCATGGGCAGCCAAAGCGATTTGCCCGTTATGCAACAGGCAGCGGATTTTCTAAAATCACTCGGGATTCCTTATGAATTAACGGTAGTTTCAGCCCACAGAACACCCGAAAGAATGTTCGACTATGCGAAAACAGCAAAAGCCCGCGGCCTGAAAGTAATCATCGCCGGAGCCGGTGGCGCAGCCCATCTTCCGGGAATGGTGGCGAGCTGCACAACTTTGCCTGTAATCGGGGTGCCGATTTTATCTTCCAATTCCATTGACGGATGGGATTCCGTACTTTCCATTTTGCAGATGCCGTCGGGGATTCCTGTGGCTACTGTAGCCCTGAACGGTGCTATGAATGCCGGGATTTTAGCTGCGAAAATTATCGGAACTTCTGATGAAGAGGTTTCTGAAAAATTAGAAAACTATCAGACTTCTCTGAAAGATAAAGTTTTGGGAACAGTGGAAGAGATCAAAAAAAGCCATCCGAACCATTTCGATTAAACTGATTATTATTTAAACAGCCACAGGTACGCCGCCGGAAATTCTTTAGCCCAGTAACTTTCAGAATGGGTTCCGTAATCATCAAATTTCGTTTTGATGTTTTTCCTGCAGATTCCTTTGCTGATCAGTAGCGGAACTGTTTTTTTAATGTCGGTGACCATTTCCTCTGACTCTTTTCTGCCCGCCAGAAGATAGATTTTGGTCTTTTTTAAAGATTTTGAATACTCATTTAGATAAAGAGTCAAATCTTCCTTCGCAAACCAGAAGCTCGGACTGAACACGCCCAGTTTCCCAAATTTTTCAGGATATTTCAGGCCTGTGTAGAAGGAAATCAACCCGCCCATCGACGAACCGATTAATCCGGTGTTCTTTGCTGAAGAAACCGTTCTGTAGTTTTTATCGATATAAGGTTTCAGGGTTTGGGCAAGAAAATCGGCATACAGATCACCTTTTCCGCCGCCGTATTTTGCATTTTTCCAGGGCGAATATTCATTCAGTCTTTCGCTGCCGCCATTGTCGATGCCTACAATAATGGCCTGTTTTTTACCCTCGTGGAAGAACTGATCCATGGTTTCATCTACCTGCCATTCACCTGAAAAGGAAGTCAGTTCATCGAACAGGTTCTGCCCGTCGTGCATATAAATCACAGGATATTTCTTCTTCGAGGCATCGTAATCCTCAGGAAGATAGATCCAGATTTTCCTTGTTGTACCGAGTTGCGGAGCGGGGAAGTTTTCGCTAAGGATTTTTACGTTTTTAGAAATGGTATGCTTCTTCTGCTCAGGTTTTGCCCATGAAAGTATCGTGTTTTCAAGCGTTTGCGGTGTTCCCGTAAAAGTGAAAGTTCTGTTTTCAATTCCTTTTCCTTCTGTATTTCCTTCTGCGGTTTCCCAGCTTCCTGAAGTGAATTTATATTCAGCTTTTCCGGCCTGTTCAGGTATTTCAAGTTCATAGGTTCCGTTTTTGCTTTTCTTCAGTTCGTATGCCGGGTCCTGAGGATTCCATCCGTTCAGTGAAGAAGCCATGAAAATTCTGGCATCTTCCGGCGTGTTTTCGGGTGTGGTAACGATAAGTTTTACCTGCGCATTAAGAATTCCAAAATTCAGAAGGATGAAAACAAAATATTTCATGTTTTATTTTCTGAAGAATTCCATCAAATCCATATAATTTTTCTGGTTGACGCCATGGCCGTTCATGTATTCGCGAAAAGAGAAATAGCAGCCTAAATCGTAAAGTAAATCAGCAGCTTTGCGGCCCCAGTCTAAAGGAATCACCGCGTCATCGGTTCCGTGTGAGATGAAAAATCTCAGATGTTCCAGTTTCTTTTTGTCTTTTACGGTGTCTTCCATCAGTTTTTCTTCCGGATAGGCGCTCATGCATGCCACCTTCGAAAACAGCTGTGGGTTTTGCAGCGCTAAGGCGTACGCAAGAATGCCACCCTGGGAGAAACCGCAGAGGTGGGTTTCATTTCCGGTAAGTCCGTAATGATTGGTAATCTTCATGATGTTCTGCAGCAGTCCGTCGAGCGATGCTTTGGCTTGCGGAACATCAATTCGGTTTTCGGTATTCATAAGGTCGATATCGTACCACGAGTAACCTTCGTATTGTGAATTAAGCGGCGCACGGAAACTTACCACGAGCCAATCTTCCGGCAGGGTAGGGACAAAAGAAAATAAATCCTGTTCATTGCTTCCGTATCCGTGAAGTAAAATTAAAAGTGGCGTTTCGGGCGTAATATTTTGTGGTTCGCGAACCAGATAAGATAAATCCATAGAACAAAGATATTCTATTTTTTCAGGAGCAACAAGGGTTGGTTTTTCTTTTGGCAACACGTCCGGCATTCTCCGCTCGCCAGATTTTGCGGCTGCGGAGCGGACTCTAAATCTGGCTCTGACAAATGCTCCCATCGTTGCTGTAAGAACGTTTTTCTCTTCCGAATAAGAAAATATTCTGTAACAACATACAAAATATTTTATGTCAAGTTAAACTTTAAGTAAAATATGCTTTAACATTTGATTAATAATTCTTTATAATAAAATTCTAAAATTTACTTTAATTAATTTTAAATATATATTCACCTGTTTTACATTTGTATCGGGCAAAATTAAGTAGAACGCATGTAAAAATCTGTCTTAAAAATGGTATGAAAATATTTGCGAATCTCAGCTTCTGTTGTGTATACATGAACTCTGATTTTAAGATTATTTTCTACTTTCAATCCATAATATTTTACATCAAAACTAAATTATAAAACATGGAAAAAGAAAAGAAAAGATGCAGAATTTTAAGACCTTTCTTTTTATCATTCATTTTTCAGATTAACACAAAAAAAACCGGTTAAAAAATCCGGTTCAATATTTGTAAAGCTGGGCTTTAGATTTCTCTTTTTACCACAGCAACAGGTTTTAATTTGATCAGTTTCATTTTATCCAGTAAAACCATAATCAGATAAGTCACGTCGATTTCGTGCCATCT
>JAHRWY010000072.1:0-3399 GCA_019104935.1 Kaistella sp. | reverse complement strand
CCAATTGAATCGAACGCGGCTTTGGATAAATCCAATACTCTGGAAGAGTGAAACGGACCTCGGTCGTTAATTCTCACTTCTACACTTTTTCCTGTTCTTAAGTTGGTTACTTCTACAACTGTACCGAACGGGAGCGTTCTGTGTGCAGCGGTAAGCTTTCTGTTACTGAAAATTTCTCCGCTTGCGGTTTTCCTACCATTAAACTTATCGTGGTAGAACGATGCAAAACTTGTTTTGGCATCATTGGCATTATACTTGTTGAAAGAATAAATACCAAGTGTTGAAATCATCATTATGATTACGAGAATAACTCTTTTCATCATTTTGAATTATTTTATTGGTTTTGACTCCGCAAATTTATTCCGAATTGTTCACCTGCAACACTAACGCTGTTAAACTACGTTAAGGAATTGTTAATTATTTGTTAAAGACCTTCGGATTCTCCCTTTTTATGGGAGTTGACAGGTTTTGTTAAAAAGTGTTAAAAACATGACGTAAATGTTAACAATATTAACTAATCACCGCATAACACATCATAAAATCACACATTAACTTGTTGACAATCAATAAACAAACCATTAAAAAACCTTTCAGAATTCCTGAAAGGTTTTTATTTTAGTATTTTGAAAAATCAACAGTATAACCGGTCCTTTTTATCAATTTGCTAAACCAGTTCTCCGTACAAATCGAATTCTTCCGCAGAAGTAATTTTAATATCAGCGAACTCGCCAATGGACAGATATGTATTTTCTGCAGACACCAAAACGGTATTATCTACGTCCGGCGAATCGAATTCTGTTCTTCCCACAAAATAGTTTCCTTCTTTACGGTCGAAAATACATCTGTAGGTTTTGCCAATTTTTTCCTGGTTTTTCTCCCATGAAATCTGGGACTGCAGTTCCATAATCTCCTCTACCCTGGCTTCTTTTACTTCCTGCGGAACATCATCTTCCAGAACATAAGCCGTTGTGTTTTCCTCGTGCGAATAGGTAAAGCATCCAAGTCTGTCGAAACGCTGCTCGCGTACCCATTCTTTCATTTCCTGGAATTTCTCTTCGGTTTCACCCGGAAAACCTACAATTAAAGTCGTTCGGATGGCCATATCAGGCACTTTCTCTCTGAATTTATCCAGAAGCGCGTTGGTTTTTTCATGCGTCGTTCCACGCTTCATCGCTTTCAGAATATCTGAATTGATGTGCTGCAACGGGATATCAATATAGTTACAGACTTTTGGTTCGTTTTTAATGATTTCCAATACATCTTCAGGAAATCCGGTCGGGAAGGCGTAATGCAGACGGATCC
Source organism: Kaistella sp. (assembly GCA_019104935.1). GTDB lineage: Bacteria > Bacteroidota > Bacteroidia > Flavobacteriales > Weeksellaceae > Kaistella. The sequence continues at coordinate 2,097 of JAHRWY010000072.1, read as the reverse complement.
ATTCAATCCCTTCCACTTTTACCAATCTCAGAAGCAAATCTCCGAGCGCACGTTTTTTATAGATGTCTAACCCGTAATAGGTAAGGTCCTGCGCAATTAAGATTAATTCTTTTACTCCTTTTTTGGCGAGCTTTTCAGCTTCAATCACCAGATTTTCAATCGGGGTGGAAATATTTTTTCCTCTCATCAGAGGGATTGCACAGAAAGAGCACGGTCTGTCGCAGCCTTCCGCAATTTTTAAATAGGCGTAGTGTTTTGGTGTGGTCGTCATTCTTTCACCCACCAATTCATGTTTATAATCTGCACCCAAATGTTTGAGCAAAATCGGCAAATCTCTGGTTCCGAAATACTGGTCTACATCCGGAATTTCTCTTATCAAATCCGGTTTATATCTTTCAGAAAGACAGCCGGTCACAAAAACTTTTTCTACCTCACCACGGTTTTTCGCTTCCACGAAATCGAGAATGGTATTGATGCTTTCTTCTTTCGCATTGTCTATAAATCCGCAGGTATTGATCACCACGATGTCGCCGCGGTCCTCGTGAACCACTTCTTTTCCGTTAGCCTGAAGCTGACCCATTAAGACTTCGGAGTCGTAAACATTTTTGGAGCAGCCTAAAGTAACGATATTGATTTTCTTTTTTCCGACGGATTTCGTGCGCATTTTTATATTGAATTTGAAATTGAAGACATTTATTTTTACAGGGTGCAAATTTAGGAATAAAAAAAGACTTTAAGTTTCTGCTTAAAGTCTTTTTAAATATTTCATTTAAAACAGTTTAGATGATTCCTTTCAGGTAATCACCGTAACCGCTTTTTCCATATTTCTTGGCAGATTCCAATAATTGTTCCTTATTGATGAATCCTTTTTTGTACGCAATTTCCTCAATACACGAAATCTTGAAGCCCTGTCTTTTCTCCAGAACTTTTACAAACTCAGAAGCTTCATGCAAAGAATCGAACGTTCCGGTGTCGAGCCACGCGGTGCCACGGGACATTACTCCAACTTCCAACTGACCTTTTTCCAGATAAATTTTGTTAACATCCGTAATTTCGAGCTCACCACGTGGTGAAGGCTTCAGGTTTTTGGCAATTTCAACCACAGAATTATCGTAAAAATACAAGCCCGGAACCGCAAAATTCGATTTAGGATGTTCGGGCTTTTCCTCAATGGAAACGGCTTTAAAATTTCCATCAAATTCTACCACTCCATATCTTTCAGGATCAGAAACTTGGTAAGCGAAAACGCAGCCTCCTTTGACATTGGTTTTTGAAGATAAAAGTTGCGGCAATCCTGCTCCGTAAAAAATGTTATCCCCTAAAACGAGCGCAACCGAATCATCACCCACAAATTCTTCTCCCAAAATAAAAGCTTGCGCCAAACCATCTGGACTGGGCTGAACTTTATACTGAATATTGCATCCGATTTGAGAGCCATCGCCCAAAAGTTTGATGAAACCTTCCTGATCGTGTGGGGTTGTAATAATTAAAATGTCCTTGATTCCCGCCAAAAGCAAGGTTGAAAGCGGATAATAAATCATCGGCTTATCATAAACCGGCATCAACTGCTTGCTCACAGCGATGGTTAATGGGTAAAGTCTGGTTCCAGAACCTCCTGCAAGAATAATCCCTTTCATATTAATTATATTGCTTGTTGTAATATTTTTGGTAATCACCTGAAGTCACGTGATCCAACCATTCTTTGTTTTCAAGGAACCAGTCAATAGTTTTTGATAAGCCTTCTTCGAAAGTTACGCTTGGTTTCCAGCCTAAATCATTGGCAAGTTTTGTAGCATCAATTGCATAACGTTTGTCGTGTCCAGGTCTGTCTTTCACAAAAGTGATTAGTTTTTCTGAATAACCTTCAGGTTTACCGATTTTCTCGTCAACTTGCTTGATTAATTCTTTCACCAGGTTAATATTCTGCCATTCGTTCCAACCACCGATGTTGTAAGTTTCTCCCGTTTTTGATTCGTTGAAAATTTGGTAGATTGCTTTTGCGTGGTCGATTACGTATAACCAGTCCCTTGTATATTTCCCGTCACCATAAATTGGAAGCGGTTTTTCATTCAAAATATTATGAATACAAAGCGGAAT
>JAHRWY010000051.1:0-5428 GCA_019104935.1 Kaistella sp. | reverse complement strand
AAAAACCGTAAAGGAATCGTAATACTTGTGAATAAATGGGATTTGGTAGAAGATAAAAGCACCAACAGTACCCGCGATTTCGAAAACCAGATTAAGGAAAGAATCGGTCAGTTTACCGATATTCCGATTTTATTTATTTCTGCGCTTACCAAACAGCGGATCCTGAAAGCCGTGGAAGTAGCCATGGAAGTTTACGAAAACCGCGCGAAGAAAATTAAAACTTCAAAACTTAATGAAGTGATGCTTCCGATTTTCGAACACACGCCGCCGCCGGCGATTAAAGGAAAATACGTGAAGATTAAATACTGTGTTCAGCTTCCTACGCCAAGTCCACAGTTTGTATTTTTCTGTAATTTACCACAATACGTAAAAGAAAGTTATAAGAGGTTTACCGAAAATCAGCTTAGAAAAGAGTTTGGTTTTACCGGTGTTCCTATTGAAATCTATTTCCGTCAAAAGTAAAAAAAAACTTAGGCCTTTCAGAATTTTTCTGAAGGGCTTTTTAATACATTAAATTTTCCCGAACTTTACAGCATAAATTAGCACTATGGTTACTGTTTTATCCGATCAATTCTCCCTTGTCAATACCTGGATCAATGAACTCCGAAATGTTGAAGTGCAAAATGACCGAATGAGATTCCGCAGAAATATGGAGCGCATTGGCGAAATTGCAGCTTTTGAAATCAGCAAAAGTCTGGAGCAGAAAGAAATAGAAATTACCACACCTCTGGATAAACTCAAAGTAAAAGAAGTTGCCGTGCAGCCCGTAATTACCACCATTTTAAGAGCTGGTGTTCCGCTGTTCCAGGGAATTCTGAATTATCTTGATAAAGCAGATTGCGGTTTCGTTGCCGCTTACCGAAAACACGATGCCAACGATTATTTCTCTATCAAACAGGATTATTTAACCTGTCCGAATGTGGACGGAAGACCGTTGATTGTTGCCGATCCAATGTTGGCGACAGGCGCAAGTTTAATTGAAGCGATTAAAGATTTATTGAATCACGGAAAACCTTCTCAGCTTCATATCGTGGCAGCGATTGCGTCGAAACAGGGTGTGGAAACCATCAAAAATGAATATCCCGATGCACATATCTGGGTGGGAGTTATTGATGAGCAGCTGACTTCTAAAGGTTATATCACTCCAGGCCTGGGCGATGCCGGCGATTTGAGTTATGGCGAAAAACTCCAGCGATAATATTTAATTCAACTCGGACTTAATCCACCGCCATTACGAGAACGGAAACTTTATTGTTTCCTGCTTTCAGGATTTCCCACGCAACGGAACTCATCGTATTTCCTGTGGTGAAAACATCATCGATCAGTAAAACATGCCTGTCTGAAATTTCCTGCGTAAGTGAGAAAAGATTTTCGGTTTCTGCACGATGCGATTTGTCTTTCTGAGCCTGGGCTTTCCGGTAAAAATTTCTTTTGATTACCTGATGATCAAAAGGAATATCCAGCTTTTTTGAGAGTGTTTCGGTGAAAAGATGAAGCTGGTTGTAGCCTCTTTCCTTCAGTTTTTTCTGATGTAACGGCACGGAAACCAGAAGATCAGGTTTGTCTTCCGGAAATTCTATTCTTTCAGCAGTCCATTCCGCCAGTATTTTTCCTGTCTTTTCGCGACTTCCGTATTTAAGTTGGTGAACAATTTTGCGGCTTACACTTTCTTCCTCAAACTGCATCAGCGCAAATGCATTTTCCACAGGAAAAAGTAGGGAACAACGTTCTTTTAAAAGATTTTGTTTTGAATAATCGTGATGGGTAAAAAGAATCTGACCGATGCAGATCCCGCAAACCAATTCACCGGAACCGATGATTCGGCTGCATTCCAGGCAGCGGTTCTGGAAAAGTAAATTTAAAATCACATGTGTTGTTTAGATATTTTAAAGTTACAAATTTTCCGTTATCACCATTTACATCATCTCTTTTTTGATCATCTCGATGGATTTCTTCATGTTTTCATTGAAAAGGTCTTTTTCCAGACGGAGCGGCGGTGCTTGCCTTACTTCGCAGTTCGGGATGCTGCAGACTTCGCAGGTTACGCCTACATTCACGGTTTTAATCCGGTCGCTTTTCGCAAAATTTATCTTCTTTAAAGAGTTTGAATTCAGTAAAATTCCGAGGCAGTAACTCCTGTTTGTGCCATCGGAAAACGGGTTTTTCTGCGACGTCGACAGTACCAGATAAGTGAGTCCGCTGTCTTTATAATGGGAAATCTGAGCATCGGTTACCGTTTCGTTTTCTTTCAGATTCATCAGGTTTTTCACGGCAATCCATCTTCTGCAGTAATGTTCGTTGGTCGCGTTGGCATGTGGTGCCTGCTGCTGGTTCAGGTGAAGTTCCTTTAAAATTTCAAGCTTATCTGAATTTTTCTTCTTCGTAAAACACAGATAGAAAAGATCTTTAATTCCGTGCTCCTGAGGCAGAATGTTGGTCATCCGGTAATAAAAAGTTTCCGGAGAATTGGTAAATTCCTCGATAAGGTGCTCAAAATTCTGTGGTTCCCATTCATGGGATTTAAAAAAAGCTGAAATTTTTTCCGTTAAAATTCCTTTGTGTATCAGCAGGCACCCTGCAAAATACGATGCGTAATAATTGCTGAGCAGTTCCTCAAAACTTGTGAAATCAAGCCAGGAATACGTGTTGGGTCTGGGGTTGAGATTCAAGACGTTGTAGCCGATTTCTTTGGCGAAAATGAAGGTTTTCTGGTCTTCGTCTAAGAGTTCATTCAGTAACAGCAGTTTCTTTTCTGGGATAAAAAGAGAACGGAGTTTTCCGGTTGCGCCATATTTTTCAAAATCCAGATTTCTGATTTCGTACTGAAGCTTTTCCGTCAGGATTTTTTCCAGATCGCTAGAGTTTGGTTTATGTGGAATTTGATTTTCAATAGAATAGGCAGCGGCTTTTTCCTCGATTTCAGGGAAATAATTATCATAAAGTTCCTGAAAACTTCTTACCACCGCAAAGTAAAAACGCTCTTTGCTGAGATTATAGTTCTTGGAAATTTCGATAAGTGTATTGACAAAAGCCGTCACTTTTTTCGGTGCGTCACTGATGATGCTGATAAGGTTGTTTTTGTTGATTCCGAAAAGGTCCAGCGGGATTTCCTTGAAAAAATCCGACTGTATGATTTCCACAATCGGAGACAGGCTTTTATCCAGTTTTGTGGACACCAAATCATTATAGCTGCAGTTCAGTGCGGTGGCAAGCTGGGCGATTTTGTCGTGTTTAGGATATTTTTTTCCGTTTTCGATCTCATTGAGATAAGATTTTGATAATCCGGTTTGATTTGAAAGTTCCTGCAAAGAAATGTTTCTTTTCTGGCGGAACTGTTTCATTTTCAGTCCGAAAACGGTTTTAATGAATTCGCCGTCGTGCGTCATGGTTGCGTTTTAAATTTATAATCTTTCTAAATAGTTGTAGAAATACGATGGATACAAAGTTAATTAAAAAAGAACTGCTGTTCGCATAATTATTTATTTTAAAAATTAGCGAACGTTCGCTGCAGGTGAAAAATTTTATTTAGATTTGTTGAATCAAAATCACAAAATATTAATTGATATGGAGACGGCAACAACATTTAAAATTCTGGCAGACAGACCTCATAACGATATTTTCACTTCGGAAATGATTGAGTTTCTTTCCGAACTTCATGTAAGATTCAATGAAGAAAGAAAAAAGCTTCTTGTTGCCAGAACAATGAAACAGGTTGAGTTCGATCATCATCAGCTTCCCGTTTTTTTACCTGAAACCAAAGAAATCAGAGAAACGGATTGGGTATGCAGCGCACTTCCTGAAGATTTGCTTGACAGGAGAGTGGAAATTACCGGTCCGGTGGAACGTAAAATGATCATCAACGCCTTAAATTCCGGCGCTTCAACCTTCATGGCAGATTTTGAGGACAGCAATTCGCCGACCTGGGAAAACTGCATGGAAGGACAAATCAATCTTTCTGATGCTGTAAACCGCACCATAAGTTTTGAAAATGAAACCGGCAAAGTCTATAAACTAAATGATCAGACTGCGGTTCTGCTGGTTCGTCCCAGAGGTTTGCATTTGGAAGAAAAAAATGTAGAGATTGATGGAGAAACAGCTTCGGGTTCTTTAATTGATTTTGGAATATACTTTTTCAGAAATGCCAAAAAACTTATCGAAAACGGCAGCGGACCTTATTTCTATATTCCAAAACTCGAACATTACAAAGAAGCCCGCTGGTGGAATGAAGTGTTTAAATTTTCTCAGGATTATCTGCAGATTCCGCAGGGTACCATTAAAGCAACTGTTCTCATTGAAACCATTACAGCGGCTTTTCAGCTCGATGAAATTCTGTATGAACTGAAAGAGTACAGTTCCGGACTGAACTGTGGCAGATGGGATTATATTTTTTCCTACATCAAAAAGTTCAGGAATCTGCCCGAATTTCTCGTTCCGGACAGAGATCAGGTTACCATGACTTCACCTTTTATGAGTGCTTATTCGAAACGGGTGATCCAGGTTTGCCACAAAAGAAATGTTCACGCGATGGGCGGAATGGCGGCACAGATTCCCGTAAAAAACAATGAAGAGGAGAACGAAATTGCCTATGCAAAAGTGCGCGCAGATAAGGAAAGAGAAGTAAAAAATGGGCACGACGGAACGTGGGTTGCGCATCCGGGATTGGTTCCGGTTGCTAAAAAAATCTTCGATGATCTGATGCCTGAAAAAAACCAAATTCACAAAAAGTTCGAAGAATATCAGATTTCAGAAAGCGATTTACTCGAAATTCCAAAAGGGACAATCACTGAAAATGGTGTAAGAAAAAACATCAATGTCGGAATTCTTTATATCGAATCCTGGCTCATGAGTGTGGGTGCAGCTGCGCTTTACAATTTAATGGAAGATGCTGCGACCGCAGAAATTTCGCGCACTCAGGTTTGGCAATGGCTTAAAAATGAAGCAAAACTCGATGACGGCAGAACTTTAACCAAAGACATGGTGTTGAAATGGCAGGAAGAGGAACTTCAAAACATTAAAAATTATGTGGGCGAAGAACGTTACAAAAACGGAAAATTTGAATTAGCCACCGAGATTTTCGATGATCTGGTTCTGAATGACCATTTTGAAGAATTCTTAACCCTAAAAGCTTATCATTTTATTTAAATCCAATAATAATCAAATCCAAAATACAATGAAAAACCAGGAACAAATTCGCCAGCTTGAACAGGACTGGCAGGAAAACCCAAGATGGAACGGTGTTGAAAGACCATATTCCGCAGAAGAAGTATTGAAATTGAGAGGTTCTTACCAACTCGATTACACCATTGCAAAAATGATGTCTGAAAAATTGTGGGAAAAACTCAACAGTCAGGATTTTGTAGCCGGATTGGGCGCGCTAACAGGAAATCAGGCCGTTCAGGAAGTTGATGCCGGGTTGGAAGCCATTTAT
>JAHRWY010000001.1:0-9857 GCA_019104935.1 Kaistella sp. | reverse complement strand
GCTTCGGTAAGCTTCAGCGGTGGTTTTCTCCAGAATGTTGCTTTCACCTGCTTTCAGCCGAATTTCGGAACGTTTGTAATAATTTGAATAGATGCTGTCGGCTTTTTTCAAGAGTTTCTGTTTTTCGTCCAAATAATTCAGATTATTGTAAACCAAAGCGATTTCCCTTTTCAGTTGCCATTTCTGGACATCCAGACCCAGCATTGCACTTTTCCACTGTTCCGTCAAAACCTGTTTTTGGGTTTTATAAAATTTCGGCAGCCGCAGCGTTTGGTTAACGGAAAAAGCGTTGTCCACATACGCAGAATTAATTTGTCCGATTTCTGCATTGATATTCAAAGGATCTATCGCTACAGCAGAATTTTGGATGCGGTTCTGATAATCAACTTTCAGCTGGCCCGACTTTAAATTCAAATTGTTCTGAATTGCCTTGTCGTAAGCATTTTCCAAAGAAATTGGAGTTTGCGAAAAGCTTTTCAGAAAAAACAATATTAAAAACAGACTGAAGTATTTAGGTTTCATTATTTTAAAATTATTCATCTAGATTAATGTTTTTTTTACGTTGAGGAAAATGTTTTTCAAACCAAATGTATACGGTTGGCAAAATAAAAAGCGTAAGGAAAGTCGCGAGAAGTAAACCACCGATCACTACTGTTGCGAGTGGTCTTTGTACTTCTGCACCTTCACCCTGGCTTATCGCCATCGGCAAAAATCCGAGCGAGGCTACCAAAGCCGTCATCAGTACCGGACGCAGCCGCATTTTACCGCCAACACGTACTACTTCGTGCAGGTTTGAATGAATTTCCTTCTGCCGGTTAAACTCTGCAATCAATACAATTCCGTTAAGCACCGCAACCCCGAAAAGAGCGATAAAACCTACACCTGCAGAAATACTGAAGTTCATTCCGCGCAGCCAAAGCGATAAAATTCCGCCAATAGCCGAAAGTGGGATTGTAGTGAAAATAATCAACCCATATTTCACTGAACTGAATGCGAAATAAAGCATCAGAAGAATTAAAGCCAAACTGATAGGAACCGCGATACCAAGCCGTTGCTGCGCCTGTTGAAGATTCTCGAACGTTCCGCCGTATTTTATGGTATAACCTACGGGAAGTTTCAAATTCTTATCCACCATTTGCTGTAAATCCTGCACGGTCGACTGAATGTCGCGGCCCTTTACATTAAACCCAACGATGATTCGGCGGTGTGCTTCTTCGCGCTGGATCTGGTTTACACTTTCCTTTAATTCCACCTGAGCTACTGCGCTTAAAGGAATTTCAACACCAGTGGGCGTGGGAATCAGAAGATTTTTTACATCTTCGAGATTTTTCCTGAGTTCCCCATCCAGACGGACTACCAAATCAAATTTTTTCTCTTCTTCGAAAACGGAACCCGCGCTCTGGCCTGCAAAAGCAGTATTTACCATTTTATTGACCTCACCGATGCTTAATCCATATTGGGAAAGTGCTGCGCGGTTATATTCAATTAAAATCTGGGGCATTCCGGAAATTGGTTCAACATAAATATTTTCTGCTCCATCGATTTTCTTGGAAATTTCGCCCAGTTTTTCAGCGTAAATCTTTAATGAATCGAGATTTTCACCGAAAATTTTACATACAACATCCTGTCTTGCACCGGTCATCAGTTCATTAAACCTCATGTTAACCGGATATTGGAATGAATAGGTAACGCCCACGATATTTTTCTTCAGCTCTGCAGACATTTTTTCGGCGAGTTCGTCATATGATTTTGCGGAAGTCCATTCTTTACGTGGTTTTAGGATAATCATCATGTCGCTCGCATCAATCGGCATTGGATCGGTGGGTATTTCGCTGCTGCCGGTTTTCCCTACAATTTTTTCAATTTCAGGGAATTTTTTCAGCAGGATTTGTTGACTTTTTAAAACTGCATCGGTTGAAGTTTTAAGGTTACTTCCGGGTAAAACCCTTGTATCAACGGCAAAATCGCCTTCGGGAAGTGTGGGAATAAATTCTCCACCTAATTTAGTCATGATAAAAACCGAAACGAAGAAAAGTCCTAAAACACTGAAAAATAAGGGATTCTGAAATTTTAAAACTACCTTAAGAATTTTATCATAAACCGCTTCAAGCTTGTCCATCATCCGGTCGGCATAATTTTTCTTATGAGTAATTTTCTTGGAAAGAAACAGCGCGCTCATCATCGGGACATAAGTTAAAGACAGGATAAATGCACCTAAAAGTGCAAAAATAACCGTTTGCGCCATCGGTTTGAACATTTTACCTTCTACACCTTCCAGCGTGAGGATTGGCAAGTAAACAATCAGAATAATAATCTGTCCGAATACCGCAGAATTCATCATTTTACCAGCTGAACTCTCCACGGTTTCGTCCATTTCTTTTGCGGTAAGGAAGTTTTTGTTGGCGAGCGCTGGGCCATGAAGCCTGTGTAGAATGGCTTCCACAATAATCACAGCACCATCCACAATCAAGCCGAAATCCAGCGCGCCTAAACTCATGAGATTTCCGGAAACCCCGAAGATATTCATCATGATAAACGCAAAAAGCATGGAAAGCGGAATGACAGACGAAACGATAAATCCTGCTCTAAGATTTCCGAGGAAAACTACAAGAACAAATATGACGATTAACGCACCTTCAAGAAGGTTTTTAGAAACTGTGCTGATCGCATTGTTTACCATCTTGGTCCGGTCGAGGAAAGGTTCGATGATTACGCCTTCAGGAAGGGTTTTGCGGATTTCGTCGATACGGATTTTTACATTTTCAATAACTTTATTGGAATTGGCGCCCTTCATCATCATCACCACCGCGCCGGCAACTTCACTTTTTCCGTTATAGGTCATGGCGCCGTAGCGGATGGCTTTTCCGTACTGCACTTTTCCAATATTTTCAATTAAAACAGGCGTTCCATCGAGAAGATTTTTTACGACTGTTTTTTCGATATCATGGATTTTACCCATCAAACCTTCTGTCCTGATGTATAGAATTGTAGGACCTTTTTCAATATATGCACCACCAGTATTCTGGTTATTGTTTTCCAGAGCGGTGAAAACCTCCTGCATCGTCACTCCCATCGCTTTAAGTTGCGCAGGATTTACTGCTACTTCATACTGCTTCAGGTTTCCGCCAAAACTGGCAACATCAGCAACACCTTCAGTACCCAGGAGTTGTCGTCTTACAATCCAATCCTGAATAGTACGAAGTTCCATGGCAGTGTAACGGTGCTCGTAACCGGTTTTCGGACGTATTACATACTGATAAATTTCGCCTAAACCAGTAGAAATTGGGGCCATTTCTGGGACTCCAAGCGTAACAGGAATATCTTTAGAAACATTTTGTAACCGTTCGGAGACCTGCTGCCTTGCGAGATAAAGATCTACGTCTTCCTCGAAAACAATGGTCACAACAGAAAGACCGAAACGCGAAAAACTTCGCATCTGTTTGATTCCCTGTATATTGTTCATCGCCTGTTCTAACGGAAAAGTAATAAACCGCTCCACATCGGGGGCGCCCAAACTTGGCGACGAAGTAATCAGCTGTACTTGGTTATCGGTAATATCCGGTACGGCATCAATGGGCAGTTTCCGGAGTTCTATAATTCCGTAAATAATCCAGCCGAGTGTCATCAGGATGATTATCAGCTTATTTTTTATGGAAAAATTTATGATTTTATTTAGCATTTTAATTTGAGTTAAATAATTACAAATCAATAGCTTTCACTATTAAAATTAATAAAAAAACAGCCCGAATAAGAATTTTTAAGAGCCATTTTCTAAAAAATGACATCAGTCATCTTGGTCTTCACCAGAATTTTCGACCGCATTTTGGATGTTTGCGCCGCTGCGGATTTCTGTGTGACGAATTTCCCCACCGGTTCTTCCAGCTTCCTGAGCGAAATACAGTGAAACTCCGGCAACAATTAATATCGTAACCGGCATCAGTTTATCCAGTGAAAAATTCCGGTAACTTGTAAGAAAGCCTAGAAGAGAAACAGCTCCAAGAAAATATGACATTCCTGCGAAAATTTCTGCGGCTTCTTCGTGCCTGTGCATAAGATTTTCAGAAACACCCTGAATATTTTCGATTGCATCCTCTGCGCCTTCGCCTGTCGCCATAGCAGCTACTGATGCAACTGCACCAAGAATAAAAACGATATAAGCGTTACGTTTTGAAACGTCGGATTTTGTAAAAATCGCTATCAGTAAAATGATTACTCCTACAATAGGAAATATGATTGGCAAATGGTTAACAACCAAATGCAGATGTGCGTTATTCATTTTGATTTAATTTAAAAATTAGACTTTTAAGTAAGTGTAAACAAGCCTAAACCTGTGGTCTAAACATTATTTTATCTTTGATAATTCTTAAATTAAATTTTAGGCGGCTGCCAGATTTTTTGGAAAACAGAGGGAAAGAAATTTTCGGAATAGGCAAAACTCTGCTGTTCATCAATGTCCAGAGGCTTATGCTCGAAATTGAATTCTATTTTTTTTGGTGGAAATACAAAACTGAAAACATTTACCGAAACATCATGTGTTTTGAAAGGAAGTTTCATGTCCTGATGATAATCTCCATCCACCCCATGTTCATCCAGATAATGCATTTTTACAAATGAAAATACCGAAGTACCGTTATCGATGATTTTATGGGAAATGTAATGTTCAATAAGATTAGGCATTTTCAAAATCTGCCTAACCTCTGAAAAAGAAAAGAGGTAAGTACATATCAAAAAGTAAGTGATGTACTTTTTCATAATGCAAAATTACTCAAATTCCTGATGAAATTCTAAGCAATCATCAATTTATAATCGGTATAATTAAGAATAACGTTTTCTCTATGCAAGACCTGAAATTTATATTCACTTGCAGTTCATCCTGAAATTTATATTTTTGTGAAAATTAAATTTACAATGAAAAAATTATTCGCATTTGCATTTATCGGCGGTTTGGTATTGGCTGGCTGCTCAAAAAAAGAAACTTCAACCGAAAGCAACAGAATGCTGGAAGAGCCGGAAGCAGAAGTTACCGTTACTGCTCCGGCAGCAACACCTGCAGCTGCTGATTCTACTGTAGTTAAATAACCCAAAGGTTCAAATGATTACAGGCAGTCGGCAACGGCTGCTTTTTTTGTTTATATTCATCAAAAAATCACTAAATTTGCGCTCTTAAAAAGCAAGAAAACATGCAGTTATCAGAACAGGAAATTATCCGGAGAGAAAAGTTGGCCACTTTACAGAAAATGGGGATCGACGCTTTTCCGGCCGAAGAATATAAAATTACAGATACCACAAAATCCATCAAGGAAAATTTTACAGAAGGCAAAAAAGTACAGATTGCCGGAAGACTGATGAGCCGAAGAATCCAGGGGAAAGCAAGTTTTGCTGAACTGCAGGATTCCGAAGGCCGAATTCAGGTGTATTTCAACCGTGATGAAATCTGTACCGGTGAAGATAAAACCCTGTATAACGAAGTTTATAAACACCTTTTAGACATCGGTGATATCATCGGCATCGAAGGCGAACTTTTCACCACCCAGGTTGGTGAAATGACCGTGAAAGTTGAGAATTTTAAAATTCTAACCAAATCTTTACGCCCGCTTCCACAACCAAGAACCGATGAAAACGGAGTTGTACACGATGCTTTCAACGATCCTGAACTCAGATACCGCCAGCGTTATGTAGATTTAACGGTGAATCCTCACGTGAAAGAAGTTTTTGTGAAAAGAACAAAACTCTTCAATGCCATGCGTACATTTTTCAATGACGCAGGCTATTTTGAGGTAGAAACCCCGATTCTACAGTCGATTCCAGGTGGCGCTGCAGCCAAACCGTTCATCACGCATCACAATGCTTTAGATATTCCATTATATTTAAGAATTGCGAACGAATTATATCTGAAGAGACTTATTGTAGGTGGTTTTGATGGAGTTTATGAATTCTCGAAAAACTTCAGAAACGAAGGAATGGACAGAACCCATAATCCGGAATTTACCGCAATGGAAATCTATGTCGCGTACAAAGATTACAACTGGATGATGGATTTCACCGAAAAACTTTTGGAATTCTGCGCCACACAGGTTAACGGAACTTCAGAATCTACTTTTGGCGAGCACACCATCAACTGGAAAGCGCCCTACCCTAGAATTTCGATGACAGAAGCCATTCAGAAATTTACAGGTTTCGACATCACCGGCAAATCCGAGCAGGAACTGTTTGATTTTGCCAAATCAATCGGTGTGGAAGTGAACGAAACCATGGGTAAAGGAAAATTAATTGATGAAATCTTCGGGGAAAAATGCGAAGGAAACTTCATTCAGCCGACCTTCATCACCGATTATCCGATCGAGATGTCGCCTTTAACCAAAAAGCACCGCAGCAAAGAAGGTTTAACCGAAAGATTCGAATTAATGGTTTGCGGTAAAGAAATCGCAAATGCTTATTCCGAATTAAACGACCCTATTGACCAAAGAGAACGTTTCGAATCGCAAATGGCACTTTCAGAAAGAGGCGATGACGAGGCCATGTTCATCGACAACGATTTCCTCCGTGCATTGGAATACGGAATGCCGCCAACATCAGGCTTAGGCATCGGTATGGACCGTTTGATCATGTTTTTAACCAACAACCCATCAATTCAGGAGGTTTTGTTCTTCCCACAGATGAAACCGGAAAAAACAGTACCGCAAATCGAACTGGGCGAAGACGAAAAAGTAATCATCGAAATCCTGAACTCTCAGGAAGAACCAATGGATCGTGCAGAAGTAAAAACCAGAAGCCAGCTTTCTGGAAAAAAATGGGACAAGGCGACTAAAAATCTTACCAAATTCGATATGATTAAGGTTGAAAAAGCCGAAGATCAGGTTATAATAAAGCTTACATAAAAAATTATTTTTATAATGAAAGTCCCCTTCTACAAGGGGATTTTTTTGTGGAAAACTTCTACATTTTTAATTGCTTTTCCAGCTTTCATAATCCGATTAAATTCAGTATATTTGTTGGTCTTTTTGAATAACCGGAAAGATGGAAATTCAGAAAAATTTAATTGAAATTTATTGCAGCCAGCACCAAATTTTGTTGGCAAAAAAGAAGATATGAGTCAAAAAGAATATACAGCGAGTAGTATACAGGCGTTGGAAGGAATGGAACATGTGAGGTTAAGACCCTCCATGTATATCGGTGATGTCGGATTAAGAGGACTTCACCATTTGGTTTACGAGGTGGTAGATAACTCTATTGACGAGGCGCTTGCAGGACACTGCGACACTATTTCCGTAACCATTCACGAAGGAGAAGCAATTTCAGTGAAAGACAACGGGCGTGGTATTCCGGTAGATTTTCACGAAAAAGAACAGAAATCTGCACTTGAAGTGGTAATGACCAAAATTGGTGCAGGTGGTAAATTCGATAAGGATTCCTACAAAGTTTCCGGTGGACTTCACGGGGTTGGGGTATCTTGTGTTAACGCACTTTCTACTTCCCTGGTTGCTACGGTAAACAGAAATGGAAAAGTTTACCAGCAGAAATATTCTGAGGGTAAAGCTTTAACAGAAGTTAAAGAAATTGGAACCACTGAAGAAAGAGGAACTGAAGTATTTTTTCAGCCAGATCACACCATTTTCCAGGAATTGGTTTACAATTACGATACCCTGGCAGCAAGATTAAGAGAACTTTCTTTTCTTAACAAAGGTATCACGATCAGCTTAACCGATGAAAGACAGAAAAACGAAGACGGTACTGCCGTTTCCGAAATTTTTCACTCAGAAGGCGGTCTGAAGGAGTTTGTAGAATACATCGACGGAAACCGCGAATCAATCATGAGTAATGTGATCTTCATGGAAGGTGATAAAGACGATATTCCGGTAGAAGTTGCCATGCGTTACAACACTTCTTACAACGAAAATCTTCACTCTTACGTGAACAACATCAATACCCATGAAGGTGGTACGCACTTAGCGGGCTTCAGAAGAGCTTTAACAAGAACTTTGAAGAAATTTGCTGATGAACTGGGCATTCCTGCCAAAGAAAAAGTTGAAGTAACCGGGGACGACTTCCGCGAAGGTCTTACTGCAGTGATTTCTGTAAAAGTGATGGAGCCTCAGTTTGAAGGGCAAACCAAAACGAAATTGGGCAACTCCGAAGTTTCGGGTGCGGTTGATAAAATCGTGGGCGAAATGCTAACGAACTTCTTAGAAGAAAACCCGAACGAAGCAAAAATCATTGTACAGAAAGTAGTATTGGCTGCAAAAGCAAGACAGGCTGCGAAAAAAGCAAGAGAACTTGTACAGAGAAAATCGCCGATGGGCGGTAGCGGCCTTCCAGGAAAATTATCCGACTGTTCATCCAAAGACCCTGCAATTTCTGAACTTTTCCTCGTCGAGGGAGATTCCGCAGGTGGTACTGCAAAACAGGGACGCGACCGTCATTTCCAGGCTATTCTTCCGTTGAGAGGTAAAATTCTGAACGTAGAAAAATCGATGCTTCACAAAGTTTACGACAACGAAGAAATTAAAAACATTTATACCGCTCTGGGTGTTTCCGTAGGAACCGAAGAAGACAGTAAAGCTCTAAATATTAGTAAATTACGTTATCATAAAGTAGTAATTATGACGGATGCTGATATCGATGGTTCGCACATTTCTACCCTGATCTTAACTTTCTTCTTCCGTTATATGAAGGAACTTATCGAAAACGGCTATATCTACATCGCACAGCCGCCTCTTTACCTTCTGAAAAAAGGAAACAAAAAAATCTACGCCTATAATGAGAAAGAACGTGAAGAATTCACTTTAGAAATGGCTCCGGACGGAAAAGGTGTTGAAGTACAGCGATACAAAGGTCTTGGGGAAATGAATCCCGAGCAGCTTTGGGAAACAACGTTGAATCCTGAAAACAGAATATTAAAACAGGTAACCATCGACAGTCTGGCAGACGCTGATAATGTGTTCTCGATGCTGATGGGGGACGAAGTGCCACCACGAAGAGAGTTTATCGAGAAAAATGCAGTGTATGCAAAAATCGATGTTTAAGCTTTAATTACATATCACGAAAAACTGTTCATCCTTTGAACAGTTTTTTTATTTGAATAAAATAATTAATTTTGAAGATGAAAAATATTTTTGCAGTTCTCTTTTTAACATTCTTAGCTTTTTTCAGTTGTAAAAAAGCCGAAAATCCTGACGCAAAAACATCTGAAAAAACCCTTTCAAAAGAAGTTCCGGTAAAAGTTTTAGCAACCGATTCCTTAACAACGGTCGATTCTTTAAAAATAAACGAAAACCTTACTGCAATTTTCAGGTCAACGGTTTTGGTTTTTCCAAATCTGAATAACAAGTCGCTGCTCGACAGCATTTATGCGCCTGTAAATCTTAAACTTAAAGCATATTCCAAAGAAAATATTGCTGCAGAAATTAACGCTCAGAAGAAAGAATATTATACCGATACCGAAAAATCCCTGGAAGACTGGAGTCCCGATTTCCCCCAAATCTGGGAACAGAATTCTTACATGAAAAAATTTTCACAGTTCAGCGGTTTTATGACCATTCAGTATAAAAGTGATGGATACACTGGCGGTGCTCACGGCTATTACAATGAACTGTACAGAGTTTTCGATGTAAAGACAAACAAAATGGTAACTCTTGATAATATCCTGAAAGTACGCGACGCTAAAATCTGGGGACGGATTCTAATGACTCATTTCCTTCAAAATGATTTATCTAAAGGACAGGCACAAATGCTTTTGGTAAAGGAAATTCCACTTAACAACAATTTTTATTTTGATGAGGCGCATCTTTATTTTCTCTACAACCAATACGAAATTGCAGCGTATGCAGCCGGTCCCGTGCTTATAAAAGTTCCGTACA